>NZ_JAUBSH010000001.1:0-174763 GCF_036704705.1 Microcoleus sp. K1-B1
ATCTCTTTGAGCACAACTTGATATTTTTTATTATATCATATTAGTTGTTTGTGTAATTAATTTTGTTTGACTACTTAAGGGTGTTTTGGGCGATCGAGAAAGCGAACTAGATTTTTTTATTTAATTAACCGCAGAGGACACAGAGGACACAGAGAAGAGATGAGAGAGGGTTTACTGTATTAAAATGTTCATGACGGATCAAGCTAGGGATGTTGGGCTTTATGAGCGAATCAATTTCGACTAAGCAGTTATCCGCACAATGGGTGACACCGGATAATTTTCGGAGTTACGGTCAAGTTATCTTTGCGGCTGTTGATGGCAAGTCTTTCGATGCTGAGGATGCTCAGTTAAACTTGCAAAATGGTATTCCTAGATTTTACATTATGCGGCTGCACAATAAAGGTCGCAAGTTTGGCAAAATTACGCGGCACGTTCAATGTACTCAGTGTTTGGGTTCTTTGGAGGGGAAGGATTGGTTGATGGCGGTTGCGCCTCCTGGGGGTAGCTATAAACCGAGTTTAGAGGATATGGCTGCTTTTCGGATTCCGGGCAATTGTTTTATTAAGTTAGATGTGGGGACTTGGCACGCTGGGCCGTATTTTGATGCGGATTTTGTTGATTTTTACAATTTGGAGTTGAGCAATACTAATGTGGTTGACCATTTTACCTTTGATTTGGTGAAAAATCACAATCTGGAGTTTGAGATTGTCTGATGTTGGCGATTTGTAGTTGCGCTTTCTTCGGGTGATTATGGTTATAGGTGGGTTTTTTGAGTAAGATTTTTTAACCGCAGAGGGCGCAGAGGACGCAGAGAGGGAGAAGGAGGGGGTTCGCAAGTGATTGGGGAATTCTTTTGGTCTCACTAGGCTGAATCGCAATTAGGAAGGATAAAGTTTACCAGTGTTAAAATAAGTGCAATTGTCATGCCTGAGCAAAAGTATAGCATTGTTCTGCGCGAATGTCGTTTGTTAGGTGCGGGTGATCGCCCAACGGTTGATATTGCTATCGAGGATGACCAAATAGTCGCCGTTTCGCCTCGGATATCAGAACTTGGGGAACGCGAAATCGACATTCAAGGCAAATTAGTCAGTCCCCCGTTTGTGGAGTCGCACATTCATCTCGATTCGGCTTTGACTGCGGGGGAACCGCGATGGAATCAAAGTGGCACTTTGTTCGAGGGAATTCAAATCTGGGGGGAACGAAAGCAATGTTTAACTCTGGATGATGTCAAAAAACGGGCTGTTGAAACTTTAAGGCTGCAAGCGTCTCAAGGGATTTTGTTTGTCAGGAGTCACGCTGATGTTAGCGAACCGACGCTGACTGCTTTGCCAGGACTTTTGGAAGTTCGAGAACAAGTCAAAGATTGGATGACTCTGCAAGTTGTGGCTTTTCCCCAAGACGGGATTTACGGAAGTCCAGAAAATGACAAACTTTTAGAGAAATCTCTGGATATGGGTGCGGATGCTGTGGGCGGGATTCCGCATTATGAGTTGACGCGGGAAGATGGGGTGAAGTCGGTTGAGCGAATTTTTGAACTTGCGGAAAAATACAATAAATTAATAGATGTTCACTGCGATGAAATCGATGATGAACAGTCGAGATTTTTGGAAGTTGTAGTGGCTTGTGCGATTAGAAGCGGGGCGGGTTCGCGGGTGACGGCAAGCCACACGACTGCTTTCGGTTCTTATAACAATGCTTATGCTTTTAAGCTGATGGGAAGTTTGGCAAAATCTGGAATTAATTTCATTGCCAATCCTTTAATTAATATCACCCTGCAAGGCCGCGCTGATACTTATCCCAAACGCCGTGGGGTGACGCGAGTTAAGGAGTTGTGGCAGCAGGGATTGAATGTGAGTTTTGGTCACGACTGCGTGCAAGATCCTTGGTATAGTTTAGGTACGGGAAATATGTTGGATGTCGCTCATATGGCGGTTCATGTTTGTCAGATGACGGGAATGGCTGAGATTGCAGCTTGTTTTAATATGGTCACTGTCAACGGTGCTAAAACTCTCAATCTGGGGGATGATAATTATGGGATAGATGCGGGGAAACCTGCAAATTTGATTGTGTTGGATGCTGAGGATTGTTATGATGCAATTAGGAGGCGCGCTGCGGTTCGCTATGTGATTTCGCGGGGTAAGTTGCTGGCGGAAACTGAACCTGCTAAAATTAGTTTTTATTCGGTTTGACAAACAATATTTGAAGCTGTTAAATTGTGAATCAAGGTGCTATTCCCGATGAGAGTCCGAGAAGGGCGCATCTAGAAGTTGGGGGAGGAGCCAGAATTGGAAAAAAAGTTCGCATCCGAAAACAAGTCGTCGAAGCGACCATTTACCCACGCTAGGCGTAAATGCAGCAAGTGATTAAATCCCTCAGAACTCCATCGCATACCTACACCCTTAAAGCGCTGTTGGATTAACCATTTACAAGCACTCTCGACCATCCCAGAACCTCTGGGTATGGCTTCGGCTTCAAAACTTTTATAAGTAATATGATTTTCATGAATTTTCAAATAATTATGTACTCGGCGGATAATTTGCCGTTGGCTAGGGGTTAAACAACCTAAAGCTAAAACTTTTTCTAATTCTAAAATTACTTCTCTTGAATCTCCATGTGTCAGGTGATGTCGCCACTGTTTAAACCAGTTTTTTGCTTCCCTCGTCCTGCCATCTTTATAAGCTGCTGCCGCTGACCACAAATGTCCAGCCGCATGATAAAAATCTAATACACCTATTACATTTAAGGGAGCTAAATATTGATAATATAAATTCCAAAAACCTACTCCTCCATCCGAGAGCCACACTACCTTAGAGGCTCTGTGTAGTCCAGAACGAATGGCTTCTAGCATTAGCCGGGGACAGAGGTCATTAATATTTCCTAGTACCGCTACTAGACGCCGTTGATGTAACCGGGTTGCTGTTTTACCCGATCGAGTAAAATATGCTTCTAGTCTGGCGATTACTCCCACTTTCACTTCTCGCCATTGTGTGGCTCCTGATGGAGTTTTTTCCTGGGGCCGAAAAGGCACCATTACTCCATCAGCAGCTAGAGCTAAAGCCATTTTTTCTACCTCACAGGGCAAAGACTCAGCTATTGGGTTGTCCCCTTGCTCAAAAGCAGCTATTTCTTTCTGAGTTTTTTCCATTGTCAGCCTTCCTTTGGAGGCAATCCAATTACCAATTGTTTGACTACAAACCTTAATTCCTGTTAGTTGTTTTAGTAATTGACTTGTAATCCCAAAGGGAACAAAAATTGCTAACAAACATCCCAACCTCATGACTTCATCGGAGGTTTTTTGGTCAGGTTTGATTAAGAGCAACTCATCAAGAGGAACTCTCTGGCTATTCTGACACTTGAGGGGGCAACGCCCGACTCTTCTAGACCAGTTAACCGTTCCCACGAGGGTTACTATCGAGCGTTTTTGAAAGCCCTTACTATTGAGTCGGCTACCACAATGAGGACAGTTGGGCCATTCAGTTGGTAACTTGGCACGACTCCATAATTCATTTTCAACCAGAACTCTTGCCACTTCTAATCCTATCCCCCAAGCCACCCAAACAATGGCTCCCAGGCTAGAAGCTGTTTCTAGCTTTAATATGCGGGTTTCCCAGTCTGGGATTTCATCAATGATTCGTTCCAATAATGCTATCATAGAGCTACATAAAAAATTTGTGGACAGGGAATGTGTGCAATCACATTCCTTTTTTATGTTACCCCAACCCCTCCCCTGAACCTCCTCCCGATACAGACCCTTCCGGGACTCCTCTCCCAACTATTAGATGCGCCCGTCCGAGAAATTTGCCGGAGCAACTGCTACTGCAAGATGCTAAGGCTGGTAATTGTAGAGCAATTCAGGGCGGGCCTGACGATATACTAGGGGATGTTTCCAGACTGGTTGCCCTCTATGGAGGTAATCCCGAAGACTGGTACAAAATAACTAGCATTCAGGCTTTTACAATTAATGGAGCTTCCGTACAAGTCCACTGGTTTGAAAATGCAAAAATTTTCCAACAAGTTGAATTAAAGTTTAAACGACAATATCCTAAAATAGCACCTAAGAATTTATAGGTAGATAAGTTATGATTGTTCGCTGTATTGCTAATACTGGGGAAGTTCTACCGGAAAATTATATTGATCCGGCCCGAGGTTATACTAAAAAGGTTGAATTGCCGTTGACAGTTGGCAAGGAATATGTTGTTTATGCAATCCGATCGTGGCAGGGAATAGTTTGGTACTATATTTGTGATGATAATTACACCTATTATCCCATACAGACTCCGGCACCGCTGTTTGAAGTAGTTGATAACCGAGTTTCTAAGTATTGGCAGTTTATGCTTGACCCGAATGGGGTGTTAAGGTTTGCTTTTGAGCAGTGGTTTACTGACCCTTGTTTTTATGATAAGCTGACGGATCAGGAAGAGGCGGAGGTTGAGATTTTTGAGAAGGTTAAGGAATTGATGGATGCTGAGGATTTTACTTTGCCTCCGCTGGATGTTGCCGTTGAGAAGTTGCAGGAAACTGTCAGTGTTTGAGTGGGAAAAGTGCGATAGTCAATTTATTTCTTTACCAGCTTGACTCAGATAGCTTGAAATGGTATCAAATAGGAATCAGCAGAATTTTGTAAAAAAAAATGAACGATGAAATTAAATCCAATAATAACTATGAGACAGTCGGTGATGATGATGTTTTGTTATTCGATGAAGCTACTTTTCTGGTGCGTAGGTTTAAAAACTTAACCGTCAGCAAATTTAGTAAGATACTTGAGACTTATGTAGTTGGAGCTAATAACCAAGGGGGTAACAAGCAGATAATTGAGTGTATGAACGAGCTGCGAATTAACGAAAAAATAATAATTTACGGGTCTGAAATAAACTGGAAGTCCCCTAAAGAAGGAATCGATTGTCAAGTTCTTAAGATAGGTTCTAATGGTTGGCAAAAAGGAAAGATTAAAATCGAAGTTAAGGAAGATTTACAGTTGGGTCAAACACAGGTATGTATAAAGTTTTGTCCTGATGAACTACCAGAGCAAAAATCCCCTTTAGATGATATCAGACAATCCGAGGAATACAAAAAACTGAGCAATAATAACTGACGGCCCGATCGCGATTACAATACAATAATCATCGCACCTAGATCTGAATCTTAGATTTTCAACCGCAGATGAGGGCAGATGTACGCGGATGAACGCTGATGTTTTTTTGGGAGGGACTAATGATAAACATAGAAGAATATGTCGATCGCACGGCTGAACTGATAAACTTACCGTTAGACCCGGAACATCGTCCAGGCGTTGTGGTAAACTTCGAGAGAATAGCTGCGATCGCCCAACTCGTTACTGAATTCCCTTTACCTCAAGCAATCGAAGCTGCGCCAGTGTTTGAACCTTAGATTTTTAACCGCAGATGAACGCAGATGAACGCAGATGTTTTTTAGATAAGGCTGATGCGGTTGCTACGGCAGCGGCTGTTAAATGTGGTAAGGTTACGGCTACAGAGGCGGTAAGTGCTGCTTTGGAACGGATTGCTGTTAAGGATAAAGCTTTTAATTGCTTTACTGCAATCACTGCATCAAGCGCACTCGCAGCAGCCGAAAATATAGATAATTCCATCGCAAATAACCAAAACCCAGGCCCTTTAGCAGGCGTTCCCTTCGCTGTCAAAAACCTGTACGACATCGGCGGAATTACCACTCTAGCAGGGTCAAAAATCAACGCTGACAATCCTCCGGCTACCCAGGACGCGGCGGTGGTCGCCCGACTCAAACAAGCCGGTGCAATCCTCGTAGGTACGCTTAACATGGACGAGTACGCCTACGGTTTCGTCACGGAAAACAGCCACTACGGGCCGACTCGCAATCCCCACGATACTACGCGCATCGCTGGCGGTTCCAGCGGCGGTTCCGCAGCAGCAGTCGCCGCCGGTTTTGTACCCTTCACTCTCGGTTCTGATACTAACGGTTCCATCCGCGTACCCGCTGCTTTGTGCGGTGTCTTTGGGTTTAAGCCTACTTACGGCCGTTTGTCGAGGGCTGGCGCTTATTTATTTTCGAGTAGTTTGGATTGTGTGGGGCCGTTTGGGCGATCGATCAGAGATATGGCGCTGCTGTACGATATCCTGCAAGGTCCTGATTCTCGTGACCCAGTTTGCACTCAACGCCCGCCTGAACTTTGTTCGCCGCAGTTGAATCAAGGCATCGAAGGATTGCGAATTGCTGTTGCTGACGGGTATTTCGCTACAGGCGCCGCACCGGAAGCAATGGAGGCTGTAGAAATAGTTGCTAAAGCCTTGACAAATGTCTTGGATTGTGGTAAAGCCACAGAAAAAACAACAAACCCCCCAAAAATAGGGGGGCTTGCGACTGTCAGCATACCGGAATCCGATCGCGCCCGGGCTGCGGCGTTTATCATTACCGCCTGCGAGGGCGGAAACTTGCATTTAGACAATTTACGATCGCGCCCTCAAGACTTCGATCCGGCGACGCGCGATCGCTTTTTAGCGGGAACCCTGATCCCTGCGACTTGGTACTTGCAAGCGCAGAGATTCAGACAGTGGTACCGCGATCGAATTCGCGAAATATTCCAACACACAGACATCATCCTCGCACCCGCAACCCCGATAGCTGCCCCTGAAATTGGCGTCGAGAAAATGGTAATAGCCGGACAAGAAATCTTAGTGCGTCCCAATCTCGGACTGTTCACCCAACCCCTATCATTTATTGGCTTGCCCGTTCTTTGCGTGCCCGTACAGCGGCCCGGCGCTTTGCCCTTGGGGGTACAAATTATTGGTGCTCCCTACAGCGAAGCGGTGATTCTCCGAGTCGCTGCGGTACTAGAATCGCAAGGCATTATATCTGCCGAATCAATTTAGTGCTAATAATTCTAGGGTTTGTTGTTGCGGTGAAAGCGTCTCTTAGTCCTTCTGGCAATAGCTTTGCGCTTCTGCTTTTCCAACGGGGTTTCAAAGTGGCGGTGCTTTCTCATGTCGGGGAAAATACCCGCTTTGGAAACTTGTCGCTTAAACCGTCGTAGGGCTGACTCAATCCCTTCATTTTCGCCTATTACAACTTGGGTCATTATTTCTCCTTAGTGTTTGTCAGATCAAGTTTTATCATATCAAGGTTTTTGGCCGCGCGACCTGTTGAAGGTCGGGCGATCGACCAAAACCCCAAAATTATAGCAAATCCGCTGCCATTACCACTCTTGATTCTTTAGTCCGCGCAGGCGGACTTTCTATGTGAAGGCGGCAATTATATTCGCGCGGTTGAATCGGTTTGGGCTACCAACTGATTTTCTTGCCGCAGGTAAGCTTGAATAAACGGGTCTAATTCGCCGTTCATCACATCTGCGATGGCGGTTGTTTCCACTCCAGTACGCAAATCCTTGACCATTTGGTATGGGTGAAAAACATAATTGCGAATTTGGTTGCCCCAAGCCGCCTCCACCATATCGCCGCGAATCTCGGCAATTTCCGAAGCGCGCTGTTCTTTAGCAACCACCAACAGCCTAGCCTTGAGTAATGCCAAAGCTTTTTCTTTATTTTGCAACTGACTGCGTTCTTCAGTACAACGGACTGCCAAGCCGGTAGGAATGTGAACGATGCGTACAGCAGTTTCTACCTTGTTAACATTTTGCCCGCCCTTGCCACCAGCGCGGGAGGTCGTGATTTCCAAATCTTTTTCTGGAATGTCCAACTTGACGGATCGATCGAGAATTGGCATCACTTCGACGCCTGCAAAACTGGTTTGACGCTTGTCGTTAGCATTAAAAGGCGAAATTCTGACCAAGCGGTGAGTGCCTTTTTCCGATCGCATATAACCGTAAGCGTAGCGGCCGACAATTTCCAAAGAAGCCGATTTAACACCTGCTTCCTCTCCCTCGGAAATTTCCATTAAATGTACTTTGTAACCTTGACTTTCCCCCCAGCGGGTGTACATCCGCAGCAGCATTTCGGCCCAATCTTGAGCATCTGTGCCGCCGGCCCCGGCGTTAATTGTCAAAACAGCGCCGCCTTCGTCGTAGGGCCCAGATAGTAATTGTTGCAGTTCCCACTGATCGAGTTCGCGGGTTAACTGAGAAAGACTCGATGAGGCTTCTTGGAACAGGGACTCGTCGGCTTCTAACTCCAGCAGTTCTAAAATAGCTTTAGCATCTTCCAAGCTAGTTTGCCAGCCGCGATATTGGTCTAAATGAGATTTGAAGTCATTAAGTTCTTGGAGGGTTTCTTGAGCTCGATCTTGGTCGTCCCAAAATGCTGGTTGGGCGCAGATTTGCTCTAAGTCTTGAATTTTGGCTGTGAGTGCGGGGATGTCAAAGATAGTCCTGGGTTGCACCCAGTCGATCGGACAATGTTTCGATGTTGTGTTTGATGTGTAGAATTTCCACTGTGAGCTCTCCGGCGTTGTGGGGTGTATTTTTGAGTTTAGCTGAAATTTTAACCTTTCAGCAACTAATGCGTGTATCCGTGTCCAAATCCGTGTCGTGGCTTCCTTCTTATATATACTGTGAACCTGTTGAATTGAAAGTTTTACCGCATTCGTGAGCGCATACGTCCAACCTTTTAGAACAGGAAAAACTTTTTGTGAGGTCTTCGCGAAACCAATCACTTTCCAGGGCATCTTTCACCGATTGAGTTCTGAGAGAATTAAAGCCCTCTCCGTATTTTTCAATTAAAGCCAGCATCTGCGGTCTGTAAGTATCATTATAAACAGCGTATTTAGTATGACTTACCCAACAACAAGGCCAGAGTTCCGCTTCAAAACTGATAAAAATGTCTTTGCTAGCTTGAGTTTGGCAGCTAATTTCTACATTTCGGTAGTAATTGTTTAGGCTACCAAATTTTTCTACAGCTTGGATAAATTGGTCTCCCTGTGGATTTTTATATTGTTCCAACGATGGGGGTTGAAGTTCTTCGCTGGCTGGCTTTGATGGGACGGGCTGAGTTTGATTGGGTGCTTGAGAGGTTTCGATAGCTATAGCTTGATACCAAGCATAATTTGCTTTTTCTGGTTGCCCCAACTGCGTCAACACTTTAGCTAAATTGCGATAAGCTCCGGCAAAATTGGGTTTAAGCTCGATCGCCTTTTGGTAATAAGCACTAGCTGGCTGCCACTGTTGCTGTTGGGCATAAAGACTGCCGACATTAGCATAAACTTCTGGAAAATTAGGCTGAATTTTGAGGGCTTTTGCGTAACAATCGGCTGCTGCTTGCATCTTCCCCAAACCTTGAACAGCATTGCCTAAAGTTTTCCACGCTGCTGCAAAATTAGGTTGAATTTTTAGGGATTGTTGGCTGGCGGCGATCGCCTCTGATAGCTTTCCTTGTTTCAAACATTCCTCAGCTTGTTTGTGCAACCCAACAGCCGTCTGTGTTTGATTTTTAGGGGCTGACGCATTAGTTGTTGCTGGTTGGTTTGGGCGATCGCTCTTGGCATCTACCTGAGAGTTTTCTGCCTTCTGAGGCTGTTGATTTGCGGACTCTTTCTCATAAATCTCTTTCGCCACAAAACGAGAGGTTGCTTTCGGTACAAACTCGACAAATCCTAGTTGTTGGGCTAAATCCCGCGCTGCTTCTACTTGGTGCTGGTTGTGTTCAAATATCAAGTAGTGCCATACAGCTTTTCCGCCAGCTTGGATGAAGGCATTAACCGACTGCATTATTCTATCCCAGTTGGTATTTTTGCGGTAAATGCTGTTAGTATCTGCCAAGCCGTCGATACTAAAGGTTACGCTGTCGTTTTCTCCTGTCATCGCCTTTGCCAGGGATCGCCACCAGTCGGGATTGCGTCCGCTACCATTAGTATAAAGCCCGATTTGAGGAACTCCCATGCGATGCCAATATTCGATCGCGGGAATTGTGGTATTGCTAGTCATAGCATCGCCGTAGTTGCCGCACATATAAACCAAATCCAACTGAGAGCAAAACTCTTGTGGGAAAATTCTCTCAATATCCTCAATCTTTAATTCCGCCCCCGGCAAAATCGGGTTGTCGGTGCGGGGACACTGCGGACAAGCTGCATTGCACCTAGAGGTAATTTCTACGCTGACTCTCCTAATATCTTCATATTTTAGGTACATGAGTTTTCCCCAATTAATTTGTGATTAATATTGAAATCGCGATCGACAGAATTAAATAACAAGGGTTTTGATTGAGCGATTAAAAATAAAGATTATACCTCATGTCGGCCGGCTGCAAACATTATATAAGTTTTTTGTATGAGGGACAGAAGAGGCGATGACGACTATCTTGGTTGCAAATCTTAATCAAAAACCGCGGCTCGATGTCGATCGAGCCACGGTTTTTTTTAAGCTAAAGTTTCAATTAATCCCGGCCGTTGAGAGCAATCAGCAGGCGCAGAATGAAAATGAACAAGTTGATGTAGGTCAAGTACATCGACAGAGCGGCGGGCAAATACTGGTCGTCTCGGTAGCTGCGGGGTAGTATGTAAAAATCGACGATCGCAGCGCCGGCAAATATAAACACGCCGATGCCAGAAATGCCAATTTCCAACCAGGTTGGGGTGTAGACGCCAAATAGAGCGAGCAGAAACTGACCGCCAACGACGACGAATAAAGCAATCACACCTAAACTGATAGTTTTGGTGAGGGCCATGCCGTCTTGTTCAGAAAGGTTAGAGCCAATTTGGCGGGCGGCGATAAAGGTAATGCCGCAGCCGAGGGCAGCAAAAGCGATGCCGGAGATGCCGACGCCTTGGGTTCTGAGGGCTGTAAATACCAATCCGCTGAGGGTATAGCCGGAAAGCAGGCTGTAGGTTGCCAGCAGCGGCAAAGCGGTGTTTTTGTTGCCTTGTTCGGCAGCACCGCGGGCGACAAAGAATAGAATTAATTCTACGACGATCGCGGCAATGAATGTGGGAAAGAAGAGTCGGGGATAGTTGCGGATCACTCCGAGGCCGCCGTAGGTGCCGACAGCAGTTAAGACAAGTCCGCCGCCCACGAAGGGGAGAGCGTTGGAGATGACGTTGGGGCCTACTAGCGCGTGGTTTTTGGCCTCGCGCACGGCTTCGCGGAAATTGCTAGTGTTACTCACGAGGATTTACCTAATTTTGGCTGAGAATTGCTATCTATCATTTTGACAGCTTTACACTGTGTTTGCAAAACCTGAAAGAGTTTAAAGATTTGATAAAGAAGGGGGGTGAAATCACTCCAAAGCAGGGATCGATTGTTTATAATCGACTGCGTACAGGTATGTGTCGTGTCGCTGTCTCGCACCGTTGCGCGTCGCGGCAAAGCTATAATTGAGGTTAAAGGGCCGGCGCTATCTGTGGCCAGGGGCAGCTTACAATCGCTCAAATCACAAATAGCTGAAGTCAATCAATTTTGGAGGGGGGATTTACGATTGGGGATTAAGGAGTATATGCTAGAGGCATGGGCCACAGTTGATTTTAGGTTTTTGATTTGCGACTTAGTTGAAACTAGGGACCAGAAACTTCAATAATCTAAAATATAAAATATAAATAAAATCTAAAATCTAAAATCGGTTCCGTTAATTGCTAAGGTAGCTCAGACAGAGAATACCCAGAAAATCAATGAATAGAGCTAGTTCTATCGACAAACTGCTAAATAGGTAATGTCCCATGCCCACCTTTTTTGAGCGAAAAGTATTGCCCCCTACAGCCGGGATTTTATTGGCTGTCGCCGCCATTATTTCCGGCGGTCAAGCTGCCGTTGCAGCTAATGTCCAAGCCGTTTCTACCGCTGCTTTAGGGCAGGGTTCAGAAAATTTGCTGCTGGCTCAGACCGGTCAACTCCCCCAAAGTACAACTTCTTCAACCCCGAACCGGGGGACGGAAAACCGCGTACCTCTCCCCGCAAGAATTCCTGAGCCTTCGACGGTGGTAGGGTTGGGTTTAGTGGCGGGTTCGCTGGCGCTGACTCGCCGGAAAGTGAGAGTTAAAAATTAGACTTTGGGCAAAAAGTCTAATTTTTGGATTTTTAACCGCAGATAAACGCGGATAAACGCAGATAAATCCGGGTATCAGGATTTTAGCCGATCGCGTCGCGTAGAGCATTTTTAGTCATAGCTGCGATCGACTGTTCGGTAGCTTTGGGCAAGTGATAGTATTTCCCTCCAGAAGTCTTGGCCAATTCCTTCGCAAAGCCAGTCGAAATAAACTTGCTCTCGGTATCAATCACCAGCAACTGCATTCCCAACCCACGAATTTTGGCAGCAATTTCTAACAATTCCTGCTTAATATCAGGCTTTTCTCCATCTACAATCGGTTCGCCCAAAGAACGAGCCAAAGGAATATTACCGCGTCCGTCAGTAATGGCGACAATCGCAACTTGACCGATATCTCCAGACTGACGCGCGTTGACTCCCACCCGCACTGCTTGAGTCAAACCGTGGGCCAGGGGGGAACCGCCGCCGCAGGGCAACCGTTCCAAACGCTTGCGGGCCAAGGCTATCGAGCGAGTCGGCGGTAGCAGCACTTCTGCTTGTTCTCCGCGAAAGGGAATGAGAGCAACTTGGTCGCGGCTTTGATAAGCTTCTGTGAGTAGCTGCATGACTGCACCTTTGGCCGACTGCATTCGGTTGAGGGCCATCGAACCGGAGGCATCGACGACAAATACGACTAAAGCTCCAGCTTTTCGGGCCAAGCGCTTCGCCCGAATGTCTCCCTGTTCGACAAATACACGGCGCTCAACCTCCCCTTGCCCCCCCTTGCTAAGGGGGGGGTGCGGGGCGTGAGAATTCCTGTCGCGACGGGCTTTTTGGTAGGGCGCGGCGGCTCTGAGGGTGGCGTCAACGGCGATGCGGCGGACGGGGCCTTTGGGTAATACTGGCTTGACGTAACGGCCTCTATCTTCCGAGAAAATGGTGCTGCGGCTGCCCGATTTGCCTTGGCGGTTGGCGGCTTGGGCGAAAAAAAGCACGCTGGGGTCGAGAATTACTCCTTCGGGGTCGAAGAGAAATTCTTCGGGAATGGTATCTTTTTCTGGTTCTTCTTCAGGTTCCGGGTTGTCTTCATCCTCTTGGTCTTCTTCGTCTTCTTGCTCGTTTTCTGGTTCGTCTTGTTCTTGTTCTGACTGCTTTTGGGGAGGCGGTGGGGGGGGAGGAGGAGGAGAGTTTTCGTCTGGGGGAGTTTGAATGATGGTGGCGCGGGGTACGATGACTAATTCTACGGCGCGGCGCAGGTCTTCGGCGTTAACTTCTGTGCGTCCCTCGATGGCGGCGGCGGCTTTGGCGACGCGGACTGCGAATATTTCGGCGCGGTGTCCTTGAACGCCACCCCGGATGGCTTCTTCTACTAGGTAGGCAATTTGTTCGCGTTTAATGCTGACATCTTTGAGCCATTCTCTGGCTAGGATAATTTGGGTTTTGAGGTTGTCGGTATCTTCGCTGTATTGATTGAGAAATTCTTGGGGGGAGCTGGAGTAGGATAAAGCTTGTTCTACTGCGTAGACTCTTTCTTCTAGTTCGAGTGCTGCGTCGGCTGAAAGTACGATCGCGATGCGATCGAGCAAATGTTCTCTCAGTGGCCCTTCTTCGGGGTTGTAGGTGGCGATAAATAGAGGTTTGCAGGGGTGTTGGAAGCTAATACCTTCGCGCTCTATTTGGTTGCGTCCTTCGGTTAATACTGTTAGCAATTGGTTGGAAATGTTGTCATCGAGGAGGTTAATTTCGTCTACATAAAGTACGCCTCGATTTGCTTGGGCTAAGAGTCCGGGTTGAAATACGGTTTGACCGAATTTTACTGATTGTTCGACATCGACTGAACCTAAGAGTCTGTCTTCGGTGACACCCAAAGGAATTTGAATGAAGGGTGTGGGAATTATTTCTGTATTTGGGGAATTAGTATCAGTGGTGTGGGCATCTTGCCCGCCATTTTCTGGTAACAAGTTTGATGCCTGTTCGGCAATATTTTCATTAGGTTCGGCGTTGCAAAAAGAATCTTTAACAATTTCAATGGGTGGCAGTAAGGAGTGCAAGGCGCGGGCCATTACTGATTTTGCTGTACCACGGCGGCCTGCGATCGCAACTCCTCCCAATCCGGGATCTACTGCTGCTAACAGCAGGGCTAGTTTGATTGCTTCTTGCCCGACTACGGCGGTGAGGGGAAAGGCTGTGGTGGAAGGGCTAAGGTTGGCTGCGGGCATAGGATTTTCGGATGTAAAAATTTGAACTTAATGTTTAGCTTACTTCTTGGAGTATTTTAACTTCTTGCGGCAGAATCACGGTAAAAGTTGAGCCGACTCCTATTTCTGATACTAACTCGATTTTGCCTTGCAGCAGCGAGACGAGCCGCGATACTATTGCTAATCCTAGGCCAGTGCTCTCGGTGGGAAAGAGCTGTTTGCCTGCTTCTCCTGCTTGAAAGAAGGGGTCAAAGATGCGGTTTGTATCTTCGGGGGCGATGCCAATGCCGGTATCTGTAATTGCGATCGCCCAATTTCCTTCTCCAGCAGGGTGGCAACTTAATTCGATGCTACCAGATTCTGTATAGCGAATGGCATTGCTCAGCAGGTTGATCAGAATTTGTTGCAGCCGCCCAGAGTCGGAGATTACTTGTGTTGGGCCGCAGTCGCTGGTAACAGCGAGCTTTAATCCTTTAGCATCAGCAATTGGCTGCATCATTTCTACTACGGTGTTAATTACCGATCGTACATTAGTTCGCTGCAGGTTAAGTTTAATTTTTCCGGCATCGGCGCGAGAAAGTTCTAGGGTGTCATTAATCATGCGAAGCAACTGTCTGCCGTTACGCAATACTCGCTCGATGTGTTCGATGCCGGGGAGAGTATCTTTGACTTCAGATTGCCATTTTTCTTTTCGCAGGAATAGTTCGGAATAACCAATAATTGAGTTGAGAGGAGTTTTGAGTTCGTGAGCCAAATGGTAGACGTTTTCTTGATTGACGCTGACGAGGCGAGCGAGTTCTTGATTGGTGAGTTGTAACTGAGTTTGGATTTGTTGAAGTTCCCGCAGTCTCTGAGCAACGTAGCTGTTGAAACACTGGGCAATTGCTTCGTCTACTACGGCATCTATGAGCCTAAAAGCTCTGAATACGTCGGCGGTGGTTCCTGCTAGCAATTCTGATTCTAACTGCGAAAATATTACTTGACGCAATAAGTGGTATTCCCGGGCTACTTCGGCAGCATCGTAGCCTTGTTCGGCTCTGAGAAATCCGTGATCTAAACTGGCTTCAATTATTAGTTTTATTTCGCTGTTTTGATATTGGGAAAGCACTGTGGCCATTGCCGCCAGCAGGTGAGGTATATGATTTTCGATTGCTGAGTGCGGTAAGGCGTCAGCGCTTTCAATTTTCCGATCCTGACGAACTGCTTCAATCCAGTTTTTGACGATAGTATCGGTTTTTTCGGCGAGCACTTGGCTGTAGTCCATGATGTCTGCGTGGGGGTTGAGTTTGGCAGAGATTGCCCATGCTTCATTGTAGTTGAGCGATCGCCAGATCGCCATATCAAACTTCGGGCGATCGCGACCCTGCCAAAAGAAGTAGTTTTGAGGTGATTTTTTTCCCAGGGCCGGATCTCTCTCTAGGGGTCGATCCCAGCTTGTTGCTACAATAATCAGCCCTTCAACCTATTGACAGAAGAGCCATAAAGTAGTACATTGCCTCACACTAATAGTTTTTAATTTTAAGTATTAAATTGTTCAGGGGAATAAATGGAAAACGTACAAGCTGTGATTGCTGCAACAACATTTATATGTGTAATTTTCTTAATAATTACAGAATGGATACACCTAACAGTTGCGGCATTTCTGGGAGCAGTGATTCTGGTGTTTACCCACGTGATGACGTTAAACAACGCGATCGAATATATCGGTCGGAGTCACGCCACGCTGGGCTTATTCTTCGGAGTCATGGTAATGGTGAGAGCCTTTGAGCCTACCAAAGTATTTGAATACTTGGCAACTCAAATTGTGCTTTTGGCTAAAGGCAAAGGTAAAAATCTCTTGCTGGGTGTTGTCGCAATTACTACGCCAATTTGTGCAGTTTTGCCCAATGCCACGACAGTCATGCTGCTAGCACCATTAATTCCGCCAATGGCAGAAGAAGTAGGTGTAGATTTTGTGCCGTTACTGATTTTAATGGTATTTGTGGCTAACAGTTCGGGACTGCTGACCATCGTGGGCGATCCGGCGACATTCATTGTCGGGGATGCTATTAACATGAGCTTTGCAGATTACCTGGTAAAGTTAAGTTTGGGCGGGGCGATCGCATTAGCAGTTATATTAGTTACGTTGCCTTGGCTGTTCCGCGAAATTTGGCACAAGAACTTAGACGATTTGGAACATTTGCCCCACCCAAAAATCAATCACCCGCGAGTTTTAGCAGTAGGCGGCTTAATTATAGCTTTCGTGCTGACCTTTTTTGTAATAGGAGAGTCTCTGCCCGTGCCTATTTCACCGGCAGCCGTTGCTTTGTTGGGGGCTGCTTTGGCAATGCTCTTAGCTCACCATTCCCAAATTGATTCTGTTAATAATATTTTGCGGGATTTAGATTGGAGCACCCTGCTATTTTTTATGTCTATCTTTGTGCTGATTGGCGGTTTAGAAAAAACCGGAGTCATCGCCAGTATATCTGGAATATTAGCAGTGATTTTAGGTAAGAATATTTTTCTGGGTTCTTTAGTTTTGTTATTTTTTGTGGGTTTGATGTCGAGCGTGGTGCCAAATATTCCGCTGGTAGTGGCGATGGTGCCGCTGCTAAAACAGTATGTTGTCAATGTCGGGCTTGCACCGGCAGAAGTGCTGGCGCCGGATTTTGCAGGGCAGTTTCCACCTGCTGTGCTGCCACTGTTTTATGCGATGATGTATGGAGCAACTTTAGGAGGAAATGGCACTTTGGTAGGAGCTTCTTCTAATATAGTGGCGGCGGGAATTTCTGAACAGCACGGGCGCCGGATTTCTTTTAAAACTTTTCTGCGTTACGGGCTTCCTGTGATGGCGCTGCAATTGGTGGCTGCGGCTGTTTATGTAACTATTCGGTTTCTGATTTGAAGGAAGAAGGAAGAAGGAAGAAGGAAGAAGGAAGAAGGAAGAAGGAAGAGAGAAGAAGTCAGAAGTCAGAAGTCAGAGGGAAGAGGGAAGAAGTCATAGGGAAGAGGGAAGAAAAATTGGTTGGTAATACTAAAGCATCTAAAATCCATCCAATTCTAAGGGGAAAATTACAGTGAAGGACGAGCCAACTCCTACTTCAGACACTAATTCGATTTTACCTTGCAAGAGCTTAACTAATCGAGCGACAATTGCTAGCCCTAAGCCGGTACTGTCAGGAATGCCAGAGCTCAGGGAGTTGTCGGCACGAAAATAGGGTTGAAAAATTCGATCGCAGTCTTCGGGAGGAATGCCAATTCCTGTATCTGAGACAGTTACTGTCCAATATTTATCTGCCAAAAGTTCGCTTTTTATTGTAACAGTACCGGCTGTGGTGTAGCGAATGGCGTTGCTGGTTAAGTTTGTGATAATTTGCTGCAAGCGCAAGCAATCTGTCACCACTTGATCGTCTGAGAGATGGCACTCAACAGCTATCTCTAAACCTTTGGCTTTCGCTAAAGGCTCGATTATTTCAACAACAGTGGCGAGTACATCTGGCAGTCTGATTGGCGCTAGCTGTAACTTTATTTGTCCGGCTTCGTACCGCGAAATTTCCAGAGTATCGTTGATCAATCTCAGCAACAGTCGGCCGCTGTTGAGGACTCTATCAATATGTCCTATATTGGGTACCGAACCTTTAATTTCTGAATAGTTTTGTTGCTGGCGCAAAAACAAATCTGAGTAGCCGATAATAGAGGTGAGGGGAGTTTTTAATTCGTGAGCTAAGTGAGATAAGTTTTGTTGATTGGCGCGAACTAAGCGAGTCAGTTCTTGATTTGTAAGTTGCATTTGGTTTTGCAAATCCTTTAGTTCTTGGAATCTTTCCTGGGTAAAGGTTTGGAAACATTTAGCAATTACTTCGTCGAGGGCCGTGTCAATTAAGCGGTAAGCTCTGCTGACTTCGGCTGCAGAGGCTTTTAACAATTCTGGCTCTAAAGCATCGAAAATTACCCAGCGCAGCAAGCGGTATTCCCGCGCAATTTCTTCGGCGTCGTAGCCTTGTTTTGCCCTGAGAGTTCCGTGTTCTAAACTTTTTTCTACGAGTGTGCGAATGTCGCTCTCTTGGGATTGGGAAAGCATGGTTACGATCGCGTGTAGTACCATTGGAACGCTGTCGCGCACGCCATTGTAGGTGAGTTCCTTAGCGGTTTCGAGTTGGTCGTCGGAGCGTACAGCTTCGATCCAGTTTTGTATAATTATGTCAATTCGATCTTGCAGCGCGAGGCTAAAGTCTCTCATGGCTCAAGTAGAGAAAGAAGTGGCCGATCGCATTTTATCTCTCTAGGTGAGTTTAATTAATTAACTTTTGGAATTTTCTCTCAACTTTGGAGCTTTGCCGATCGCCAATAGCTACTCCTAAAGACCTATTGACAAACTTAAATGCTCGTGCTACCTTATGTTAAATTGGCTTAAAAAGTCAAGCCTAATCGAGCATCGCGCAATCAAACCAAGCGTGTGGCTGGAGCGGAGGAACCAATTTTCGGGGCTAATTTCTACAAAATTCAAAAGCAAAGTTAAAAATTTCCCAGTTTGAGTGAGTGTAATTTTTAACCTTTAATTATGTAGAGAAGGACATCTCTCAGTCCTAGCCCGTCAGCTAACTTCGCAGGCATTGAGAAGAGACTGAAAAGCCAAATTTCTGAACAAGATAGTTTGGCTTCGTCAGTGTCTCAGGTTGGTATTGTTCAAGATTCTTGTACCTGCCCTGACTCTGAAGGAGTTTGAAATGTTCATACAGCTTAATTTATCTGCGATCGCAGTTGCAGGAGTTGCAACGTGGAAGCGGGTAAAACCCGTTGTCATCCGAGATGCTGTTTTGTTGCCTGCTGCGGGTTTTTTGGGAATTCTTGGCTTGTGGTGGATTGTTGCCAGCTTCAACAGCGATTTGATTCCCACTCCCTATCAAGCGTTAATCGCTAATTTAGATTACATATTGCATCCATTTTACCAGCGCGGGCCTGGAGATTTAGGCATTGGCTGGCTGCTGCTAGCGAGTTTGCGGCGGGTATTGGTGGGATTTTTCCTGGGTGCAGCAGTTGCGATTCCCGTGGGATTTCTGATCGGGATGTCGAAACCAGCAATGATGGCGCTCAATCCGCTGATTCAAATCTTCAAACCGGTGTCGCCGCTAGCTTGGCTGCCCATAGCTTTATCGATTTTTAATTTAGCAGAGCCGTCGGCAATTTTTGTCATATTCATCACGTCTTTGTGGCCGACAATTATCAACACAGCTTTGGGAGTTTCTAGCGTTTCCCAGGATTATCTGGATGTGGCGCAAGTCTTGGAAATGCCTCGCTGGAGGCGGATTACCAAGATAATTTGGCCGGCGAGTTTGCCATACATTTTTACAGGTTTGCGGATTAGTTTGGGGATTGCTTGGCTGGTGATTGTGGCGGTGGAAATGCTGACAGGCGGTGTGGGAATTGGCTTTTTTGTCTGGGATGAGTGGAGCCGTTTGAACCTGAGTTCTGTATTTTTAGCGGTGTTTGTAATTGGCTTAACTGGACTTTTGCTCGACGCTGCTGTTGACAAAGTTCAGGAATTGGTAACGCATCGATCGGTCATTAATCATTAGTCAGTTTGCAGTTTGCAGTTGTTAGGAAAGCAGTTGTCAGTTGTCAGTTGTCAACAGTTAACAGTTAACAGTCAACAGTCAACAGTCAACAGTCAACAGTTAACAGTCATTAGTCAAATTAAATATGAGTGACAAGTTTTCCAATGAATGGAAGCGCCGCGAGTTTTTGCAAGGAATGGGATCGGCGGTGGCGGGAATGGCTTTATCTGGTTGTGGAATTAGCGCGGATCGATCGGCAAAAGGACTCACAGAAGAAGCCTCAGCCGTAAAGCCGGTTGTCGATTCCCGAACCTTAGAAAAACCCGATTTAACCGTAGGATACGTGCCGGTTAACGATTGTGCACCATTTGCGATCGCCTGGAAAAAAGGCTTTTTCCGCAAATACGGTTTAAACGTCAAACTCAACCGCGAAGCAAGCTGGGCAACCTCCCGCGACGGCCTAATCTTCGGCCGCCTCGACGCCTCCCCAGTCGTATCCGGCGCCGTCACAAACGCCCGAATTGGCGCCGAAGGAGCGCGCCACGCACCCCTGTGCGCGGCAATGACAATTCACCGCCACGGCAACGCCATGACGATGAACAAAGCTATGTGGGATTTCGGTTTACGCCCGTGGAACGAATACAACGGCAATTTAGAAGAATTTGGCAAACAATTTCGAGCCTTTTTTGACAGTCAGCCGTCGGAAAAAAGAGTTTGGGCAGTGGTTCTGAGTTCTTCGATTTACGAATACTTTGTCCGCTATATATCGGCGGCTGCGGGTGTCGATCCGTTGAAAGAATTTCGGGTAATTATTGTGCCGCCGCCGCAGATGGTAACTAATATCAGGATTGGCGCCATGCAGGCTTACATGGTAGCCGAACCTTGGAATACGCGGGCAATTCAAGGCAATTTGGGAGTGGGTTTTACCTTTGTGCAAGGCAAGGAAGTTTGGCTGGGACATCCCGATCGCCTTTTGGGAGTAATGGAATCGTTTATTGAGGAAAATCCGAAGACTTATTACTCGCTGGTTAAGGCAATGGTGGAAGCTTGTCAGTATTGCAGCAAGCCTGAAAATCGCAGTGAAATATCAGCGCTGCTGACTGAGCGATCGTTTACGGGGGCGAGACCGAAAAAAGGGGCGATCGACAAATTTACGCGACCCGCAATAGTTGGCGACTACAACTATGGAGGGTTTGACGAAAAAGACCGCACCATACAATCGGAAGATGCAACTATTTTCTATGACATTCCTAAGAATTTGCCTCAAATACCGGGAAATCATTCAACATTTATGTGGCAGTCTCAGAGTATTTGGTTGATGACTCAAGCCGCTCGCTGGGGACAGATTAAAGAAGTGCCAAAAAATGCTGAGGAATTAGCTAAAAAAGCTTGGAGAACCGACCTTTACCGCAAGATTGTTGCCGAAATGGGGATCGACTGTCCCCCGGAGGATTACCAAGTGGAACCTGCGGAACTTTTTATTGATAAAAAGGCATTCGATCCAAGCGATCCGGTAGGTTATTTGAATAGTTTTGAAATTCGAGCTAACCGCCCTCAGTCTTTTTTTCAGTCTTAATGTTTGAGATGTTGCACTTTTACTAAGATCCCGCCAGGGACTTAAGTCCCTGGCTAATAGCTAAAGTCGGTTGAAACCGACTGCCCAAGTTTAGGATTTAGGCAATAGCAATAAAATTCAATTAACACTTTACTACTTTTTAGGAGAATACCGTGAGCCAATACACTTCTACTTCTACCAGTACCAAAACTTCCGTCAAGAGCGATCGTGTATTTCTGGAAATAGACAATTTGTTCAAGTCTTACAAAAATGGTGACGGTACAGAATTTAGCGTCTTGGAAAATATCAATTTAAGTATTGGAGAAAACGAATTTATTTCGGTAATCGGTCACTCAGGCTGTGGCAAATCAACGCTGCTAAAAATAGTGGCTGGTTTGGAAAAACAGAGCCGGGGAATGGTGACACTGGAAGGAAAAGAAATTCGCAAACCTGGAGCCGATCGCATGATGGTATTTCAGCACTACGGATTGCTGCCTTGGCTGACAGTGCGCGAAAATATTCGGCTGGCTGTTGATGAAGTTTTGCAAAGTCTTAGCCGTCCCGAGAAGATTAGTCTTGTCAACGAACACCTAGCAATGGTAAACTTAACATCGGCAGCCGATAAATATCCAGACGAAATTTCAGGAGGCATGAAACAGCGGGTTGGGATTGCACGAGCTTTGGCGATTCGACCGAAAATGTTATTAATGGACGAACCGTTTGGAGCGCTGGATGCTCTGACTCGCGGTAAGTTGCAGAAACAGGTGCTGGATATCTGGGAAAATCACAGACAAGCTGCAATGATGATTACTCACGATGTGGATGAAGCTATATATATGTCCGATCGCATTGTGCTGATGACAAACGGCCCGGCTGCGACGATAGGTGAAATTTTGTCAGTGCCGTTTGCGCGCCCGCGCGATCGCCAAGAGTTGCGGGAATCCCAGGAGTATTACGAACTCCGCAACTATGCTTTGAATTTTCTCGATCGCTACTTTACCCAAGACGAATAACGCCCGACGGACAGACCAAACAATTCACTTAAGAGAGGTCAAGCCTGTGAATCTCAAAACAATGTTAGCGCGTTTTGAAAGTGCATTGGGATACCAAAATTTAGCAGAAGAAATGGTGTTGCTGCCGGAGCCAACATTACCAGTTTCTAAGAAATCAAAATCTCCAAAACAGGCAAAAAGTATCAATTTTATTGTCGGTTACAACAGTTCTCCCAAAAGTCAAACAGCTCTGGACATTACCCTTTGGATGGCGCATCAAACTCGTTTAGTAACAACTCAAGAAGTCACGGTTCAAGTAGTCTACGTGATCGACGAAGCGCCAAAAAGTGACGGGGAAGATACTTGCAAATTTGCTGTAGCAAATGCCTTGGCTGCACAGCAAAAAGTGTCTGCTTTAGAGGAAACATTCGCCCTTAACTGTGCAGCGCCTGCGATCGCTTTACCTCAAACCGAACTCCCATCAATATCCCAGGGAAAAAATTGGAGCGAGCCACCTGATTTCAGAGCAGTTTGTGGTCAAAATAATGAGTACGAGGTCGCAGATAAGTTGTTGTGGCAAGCGCGCTGTTTGGCTGAGGAATGGCGCGGTTTATTCAAAGCTCATTTACGCATCGGGGGGGTTGCTACAGAACTGAGAAATGTGGTGGAATTAGAATCAGCAAATTTACTATTTTTGGGCTGTGGTTCTGGCAACCATCGGCTTGTTAGGGAACTAGGCAATAATTTTCCTTGCTGCGTACTCGGTATTCCTTCAGCACTCAGCTATCAGATGGATTTTCAGCCTGAAGAAAGTTTGAGCAAGTTACAGTTGGCGACAACTATACCTGCACGTTAAACTTGTTCACTCGTTGGGCCAGAATCTAATTATGTAAGGTGCAGCGCACCCTACGACTATAATTCGTGCGCCCAACCTTTTTTTTCGTAAGTTCTATATCGCTCAAAAATTAAAAATGGTTTCCTCGCTCGAAGTCCTAATTATGAGACAATTAGGACTTTTTTTGATTGTGGAGATTTAAAAAAATATCGTCAAGTAAAATTATCGGCACTTATCTAATCATAGACAGTTCGTTAACTAATTTTATCCTTCCCCGGCACACAGAGCGCAGCAGCCGATCGATCGAGCGTTTGTCTTCCTCAGTCAAATTTTCGTCAAAAATAGCAGCCATCAAACCGTACCTATCGGCTAGAGTAATGTAGCCATTTTGATTCACTTCGGCAAACAGCTCGCCCAAAGCAGATGGAATCAGGTGGACAGGAGTTTGCATAGTAATTGACTCTCTACTCGACGATCGCGCGATCGGGTGTTCTGCAACAACAAAAGGCGATCGCACTATAAAAATTTATAGCTGTATTGCCTTTAAAGGTGTGACAATAAACAGCCCAATTTGTGAAGTAAATCACATTTAAAACTTGCGAATTATGATAAAGCTTGCAGGTGCGTTTGAGGGAAGACCGAGCAACTGCAAACTTAATGTTTTCTAAAGATTGAAAATCACCACTTCCTCCACAGGTTCAGCTAACTCAAACTTAAACACCCGCGAATAGAAATAGAATTCGCCGTCAAGAGTTCTTTTGATATTTTCAGCGCGGCGAAAACCGTGCTGTTCCCCTTCATAAGCAACATAAGCCACCGGCAAACCTTTAGCTTTCAATATGTCTACCATCATTTCCGCTTGATTGGGGGGAACCACTTTATCTTCTAATCCTTGAAAAAAGATAACGGGACAAGATAAACGTTCGGCGGAATGAATCGGCGAACGAGCCACATACAAATCTTTTCTTTCAGGATAAGGCCCGATTAATCCATCCAGATAGCGCGCTTCAAACTTGTGAGTATCCGTCGCCAAAGCTTCCAAATCGCTAACTCCATAATAGCTCGCACCGGCCTTAAACACATCGCGGAAAGTAAGAGCACACAGAGTGGTGTACCCCCCTGCACTGCCTCCGGCGATCGCCATTCTTTCCCCATCAACTAAACCCTTTTGAGCTAAATATTTAGCACCATTAGCGCAGTCGTCAACATCGACAATTCCCCAACTATCTTGCAGTCTTTTTCTGTATTCTCGGCCGTAACCAGTGCTGCCGCCGTAATTAACATCAAGTACGGCAAAACCGCGACTCGTCCAATATTGAATTTTCAAATTCATGCTGCTAGAAGTAGCAGCAGTTGGGCCGCCGTGACTTTTAACAACAAGCGGCGGTTTTTCACCCGCAGGCGCTGCGAAATCTTGATTTTTCGGGGAATAAAAGAAACCGAAAGCAGTCAAATTATTTTCCGTGGGAAATTCAATCGGTTCCGGTACAGAAAGATAACCCGGATTGATGCTTAAATTGCTCGATTGTCGCAAGATTTCTAGTTTGCTTGTTGCTAAATTTAATTGTACAATAGCAGTGGATTCAGTCGGTGAACTTGCCAGAAAAACAACTATTTGTCCCTGCGCTTTGACGGATGAAATATCAGTGTAAGGCGTCTCAATTGTTGTCAAATGCTTTGTCGTTAAATCGAGACTCGCTAAATACCACAGACCTTGCTGAGTGTAGGTGCAAATAATTTTGCTTTCCGAGACAACGGCATAAGTAGACATTCCAAAAACCCACTGGGGAAGTCCGAATTCAGCCGCCATTTCGCACAGAGGTTCAACCTCTTGCTGTTCCCTCGGCAAGCGGGGATTGACGGTTCTATAGAAATTCCACCAGTTCGACTTGTCAGAAACAAAATACAAAACTCCATCGGGCGACCATTCCGGTTGAAAAATCGACTCCTCAACCCCGCCAGCAACTAAGTATTTTTCACCTAAAGAACCGTCAGCCTTAATTTCTGCCACCCACAATTCTGTGCCATCCCACGGCATATTTGGGTGGTTCCAACAAATCCAGGAAAGTTGAGAACCGTCTGGACTTAAACGAGGGGAAGCATAAAAATCATTGCCCTGAGTTAAGATTTGAATATCTTCGCCGTTATCTAAATTAATGCTAACAATAGTATTGACAGGTTCGCCCTCACCTGCATGGTCTTCGCGCACGCAAATCAGGTGATTTCGTTGCTTGTCAACTATCGCATCTGCATAGCGACAATTAGCAGCAGGAGTCAGAGGTTCTGCTTGAGAAGTTAATGTTTGAGTATAAATACGTTGGTCGGCAAAATGAGAAAAATAGACAACACCGCCAGCAACTGCAAAAGCAGCGCCGCCGTATTCGTTAACGCGAGTGCGAACATTAAAAGGATGCGGTGTCACGTCGCTGATTTTACCGTCAGGAGTGCGCCGCACGAGGACGCTTCTTCCCGCTTCCGAAGGCCTTCCCTCAACCCAATAAATATCATCGCCGTCAATAGCAATTTGTCCCAGCCCGACAGTTCCAGAAACAATTAAATCGGAAGAAATAGGTGATTTCCAAGAGCCGTAAGGTGATACTGTATTCATATAGTTAAGGCTGTTGTGTTTGATACACAAATAAATTTATATTTGTACTTTACACTAATTCAGTCACCGGGAAGCAAAATGTCTAAAAAACTCGTACTAATGGATCACGATGGTGCAGTTGATGACTATCTCTCAGTCGTGTTGCTGATGACAATGGAGGAAGTCGAAACTCTGGGAGTAATTGTAACTCCTGCGGACTGCTACATTCAACCGGCGGTGAGTGCAACGCGCAAAATCCTCGATTTGATGGGGCGTTCAGAAGTTCCGGTGGCGGCGAGTACCGTGCGGGGACTCAACCCATTTCCGGTGTTATTTCGGCGAGATTCCTTTGCAGTCGATCGACTTCCCATTCTAAATGAAAAAGGAACCATTGACACGCCGTTAATATCAGAACCCGGACAAAACTTTATGGTGCGAGTTTTGCAAGATGCAGCCCTACCAGTCACATTAATGGTAACGGGGCCGTTAACAACAGTAGCGCAAGCTTTAGATATCGCACCAGAAATTGAAAGCAAAATTCAAGAAATTGTCTGGATGGGAGGCGCACTCAATGTTATCGGCAATGTTAGCAAAGATATGGAACCCGGACAAGATATGTCGGCGGAATGGAATGCTTACTGGGACCCGATAGCAATCGAGAGAATTTGGCAAACCCAAATTCCCGTTGTCATGTGTCCTTTAGACATCACAAATAATGTACCGCTGACTGTCGAATTTTCCAATATCTTAGCAAAACAGCGCAAATATCCAATTTCCGACTTAGCAGGACAGTGCTATGCTCTCGCAATATCTCAAGATTACTATTTTTGGGACATTTTGGCAACCGCTTATTTAGCACATCCCGAATATTACCAACTGCGAGAATGGGAAACAGAAATTGTGACCGAAGGCATCAGCGAAGGACGCACAAAAGTTAAAATAGGAGGACGAAAAATTCAAGCAATGGATAAAGTAGACACAGCCAAATTTTACAATTACATATTAGAACAGTGGGCGAGGTAAAAATCCCAATATCTGCTAGAAGTGAGCAAAATCTCCGTACAAAACCCCCCTAACACAAATATTTACCTCCTCTTCTCTTCCTCTGCGCCCTCTGCGCCCTCTGCGGTAAAAAAAACTCCTCTCAAAAATGCTGCCAATTCTATCAATTCTCCCCTTAGCCCAAACCCCTCCCGCACCTCAAGAAATCCTCCAAATCCAAGAAGTGCGACCACTCCCCGGACAGTTAGACAACATACCAGTATTTAACAGCAACAGTCCCGAATTAGTGCTGCAAGAAGGAATTTTGCTTTCGACATTTCCCCCGGATGGTAAAAGATTTCCGGCGGCACATTTAAACTTTCCGTTTCAAGGACGTTTCGACATATTTGCCCACCACATAGCCCGCGCACCTTCCCCGGAAGATTTGCGAACATTGTATCAAGGAGTAATTGTTTATAATCCGGGCAATAAACCTGTAACATTAGATATATTGCAAGCTGCAAGTTATCTCAGCCAACCCGATGCACCTTTTATTGAATTGCCGCCGCAAGTCGATAATTCAAACAGTAATATTTACGCGGGGCCGGGAAGTCGCGCTGTGAATGATATTCTGAGAGGAAGGAGACAGTCTGACTTTGGGCCGAGGTTAATTATTCCACCGGGAAAAAGCGAACTGTTGATGAATCATCCGATACCGGTGCGGGGATTGGTACCGCCGCTAAACGGTCGATCGACCTTGATGCGGTTGCGGAGCGATGGTATAGTCTATGTTGCCAGTCTGGCGATGTTTGCCCGAGTTGACCCAGAGGGAAACGGACAGGGAAACGAGCGATCGCCCAATTTAGCAGAATGGCAAAACTTATTAGACAATGGTAATATAGCCGGGCCGCGCGATCGAACTCCCACACCACCAGAAATCACCGAAGGTCAAATAATTTACGGCCGAGTTGCCGGTGTAGCATTAGGTTCAGAATGGCGAGCACTTCTCTCCGACAACCCCGCCACATCAAGCCTAGCAATTCCCCAACCCGGAACAGCATTTTCCTACCCATTAAGCAGCCTCCCGCGCGGAATGCTGGGCACAAATCAAGTGCAAAGTGCAAAGATGCTAGTCCGCTACCCAGATACAGCATACCGCGCCCACGGCAATTACGGAATTCAATACAGTCTCAGCTTGCCGCTGTACAATTCTACCAGCAAAAATCAAACTGTAACTGTCGCCATTCAAACTCCAATTAAGACAGACAAATTAACTTCAGGAGGACTTAGTTTTTTAGAACCTCCGGCACCTCAAACTTTTTTTAGGGGAACGGTCAGAGTGCGCTATACTGATGATAATAAAGTGCCTCAAACTCGCTACGTGCATTTAGTGCAGCGGCGGGGACAGCAGGGGGAACCTTTGGTAAAATTAGAGATGGAATCGGGAGAAAAGCGGCTTGTAGAAGTAGATTTTATTTATCCGCCCGATGCGTCGCCTCCGCAAGTTTTGACAGTGACCACAAATTAAATTTGATCGGCTGCTACGGGTAGGCAGACGCCTACAAATACAATACGCAATTAACCAGATTTGATATTAGTTTCGCGTTGGGCGGAGTTGGTTTGTTTCTAGTCGGTATTGGCAAAAAACAAGATGAACTTATCAAAAAACTTCTGGATTGTTGCTTGTTTTGTGTACGTTTTAATTCTTCTCACTATCATGCTTTTAGCAGGGACGGGGAAATTAGTCAACTTTCCTCTCGCTCATCCGCCTTATGACAAAATCGGACACTTTGTTTTGTACGGAATAGCATCTTTTTTGTGCCATAGAGCAACTGGCAAAAAAAATATAAATTTATTTAATTATTCAATTCCTTTCGGGCCCGCAATTTTTACTATGTTCACTGCGGCGGAAGAAATGCTGCAAGCGATTTTACCAAATCGTAGCGCTAGTATTGAAGATTTTTTATATAGTTTTTGCGGGATTGCAGTTTTTTATTGGATTGGAGAAGTTTGGGATAGAAAAAAAGGGCATTGATGATATAGAAGGAAGTTCGGCAACGGATTCTGTAACGGATGTAACGGATGTCACGGATAGAAGGAAGAAGGAAGTTCGGCAACGGATTTTGTAACGGATGTAACGGATGTCACGGATAGAAGGAAGAAGGAAGTTCGGCAACGGATTTTGTAACGGATGTAACGGATGTCACGGATAGAAGGAAGAAGGAAGAAGGAAGAAGGAAGTTTGTAGGGTGCAATGAGCATCGGTTGACGAGTGTCAGCAACTTTTGTCAATGGTGACTCTGCCCCCACGGGTAAAGAGATATGAGTAGCATAAACGGGAGCAACTGTCAATACGCTGGCTGCTGCTGTCGCAGTTAAAAATTGATTTTTTTTTGAAATTGTTTAAGATTAGCAATTAACCGGGATTTCCCATCTCGACAATGTGTTTGAGAGCGTTTAATCACTCTCTTCCAAAAAGGTTTGTACTCGACCGTTTGGTCTCAATACCACTCGAATTTTTGGGTTTTTTCCATTGGAAACGGCAGAAACAAACGGCTCGCCGGCTAAGGGCATATTAATTTGCTCGATATAATCTGCTGCTGCTTTTCCCATCGGCATAATACTTTCAACTGAACCATTTTCATCGATCAGCACGCTGTATTCCAAAGTTTGTTCCATTCCTTCTGGAGGCTTCCAGCGTTCCTCAAAGTAAGTTCTAGCTTCTGAAACTTGAGGAATAGTATCAAATAAAGTGCGGTTTTTTTTGCTCACCGCGGCCTGGTTGTTGTCCTCAGACTCCGCTGGCGGTTGAGCGTCCTCAAGGGCTGGGAGTTCCGTACTGGCGGGGGGGACAATCGGCTCGATGGGGCTGGGGAAGGGTTGTGGCGGGGGAACGGGAAATCGGGAGGCAGACAGGGAGGGCGGCAGGGGGGGCGGTACGGCGGGAGCTAGTCTCGGCGGTAGGGGGGGCAGCACGTAGGGCACTGGTGCGGGTGCTTGGGGGGCGGAAATGGGCGGTTCTTCGGGGGCGGGAATAGTGATTGTTTGCCCTTGAGGGAAAGCTGGGGCGCTCTGTGGGGCGCTGGCTGCGCTGCCGTTGGGGGGAAATAGCAGGGGTGGCTGCTGGATGGGGCTGGGTCTGTTGGTGGGGGAAGTTGGGGCGAGGGCGATGGGAGGCAAGCTGGGGCTGGGGGAGGCCGCGGTGTTGATGGGCGGGGGCGGCAGCGGTGGTAAACCGGGTGTGGCTGCGGGTTTTGGTGCTGGGGGTGTGGGTAGGGCGGGAACTGGACTGGGGGAAACGCCGGCAGCTAACTGGGGGTTTCCTGGAGCGGTGCTCAATTGTGGATTGGCGGGGGCGGGAGCAGGGGCTGTGGCGGTTTGCGGGGAGGTAGCCGCCCGATCGAGCATTTTGAGAATTCCTGTCGTCAGGCCCGCGCTGGCGACCATCATTGCTGCCACCTTGAGCCAGGGTGAAGACAGCGGTTGTCGGGGCTCGCGGTTGAGGTTGGGAAGCGCCATCACTTCGGCGGCGCAGTCATCTAGCGCTGTGGCCAAGTCAAACAGTTGCAGGGTGCTCAAGGGAACTACTGGCCCGGATTCTGCAGCGCTCAAAGAGCCTAAAAACAAGTTGTGGGCGAGCAAGCCGCGGGGTTCTAAGCGGGGGGGAACCGGAAGGTAGGCTGTGTTCGGGGCGGAGGTTGCTAGTTCGGAAGTGTGGACGGCTCGATCGAATATAACGGCATTACGCCCGACTTCTGGCGTGTCTGGGCCCGCAGCGGTACGATCGGTTTGAGAGTTGAGGTTGCTTTCCCAATCGCGGGATTCGCCGAGCAAGTTTTGGACGTAGTTGCTGACAGCTTCGTGGAGGGTTTCGAGTTGAATTCGATCGCCCCTGAGAGTAACGTGTTCGGTATCTGGCAGCCTGGGGTCGTCGAGTCGCAGCTCGAAACTTAAAGATTTAAACACGGGTTGGCCCGCCCAGCGAGATAGAGGCGAACTTTTGGCTGTAATTTCCAGCGTGCAAGTGGGGGGCGTGTACCGTTTGAGAACCATAGCAGAAAGTCTGTTGACTGTTGACCGTTGACTGTTGACTGTTGACTGTTGGCTGTTGGCTGTTGACTGTTGACTGATGACTGATGACTGATGACTAATGACTAATGACTAATGACCGTTGTTTAATTCTTAGCGCGGTCTAGAAGAGCCAGCCAGAGGCGGCGGTGGCCGCCGGGACTGCTGTAAAACAGCAAATCGATCAGGAGTTTGAGGGCCAAATCAGTCAACTCTCGGGCCGATAAATTTTCTCCATCTTCCATGCGCGAGCCATAAGTGTTGCTGAACCTGTCAATATAATCTCCCAACAAAGCGATTGTGTGAGGTTCGCGGTTTTGCTCTGCCATTTGTTCGAGCAAAGCAACAGCGCGGCGGATTAAAGCTTGGTGCTGTTTTGCCAAATGACAGCTTATCAAAACGAGCGATCGAGCTTCCTCCACATCGAGTTTTTTGCGCCCTCCGTGGCCTTTCCGCAGCGGGTTAGATTGGCGCAGCCGCCACAAAGCTACCCGATCGGCTACCATTGGCTCTAAATTCAGTTCGGCTGCTACCTTGAGCATCGCCTCTGAGCCAATTTCTGCCAGTGCTTCTAGGGCTAACAGCACTAAATCCAGTTGGGCTTTAATGTTGTCCAACTGGGTAGGTTCTGGCGCTTTTTGGGTCAATTCTGCCCAGTTGGGAGATGGGCCCGTTTCGTTTGTGGGAGCGGAGGACTTTACGGTCGAGCGCATGGCTTCAGCACGGGAAATTAAGACTGGTTGAGGCAGGATATCAAACAGTATGCAGTGATGAAAGCTTTACGGCCCGGCAACAGCACATCTGTTAATTTGTCTCCATAGCTCGTTGCTTTGATTCCGGCAATCCTAACTGCTGGACGGAGTTGCGGGTGAAAAGTTGCGGTTTCAAGTTCGATCGAGCGCAATCCGCAAAACCCAGATATTTTTACCCCTAACCATCCTACGCCGCAAAGTGACCGAAATCAAATCAGTGGTTTGAAACTATCGGGACTTATATTAATCCAAATATCCTAGCGCTCTCGAATGCTACTTATAGTCTGTCGATACTTATAGTCTGTCAGATTATAGTTGTCATTGCTTCATCTGGCGCGATCTATGGATATTACGGAGCAATTTGGTAAAAAAGTTAGACATTTCAGAAAGCTCAGAAATCTTTCCCAAGATCAGCTTGCAGAACTATCTGAATTACATCGCACCTATATTGGTTCAGTTGAACGAGGTGAAAGGAATATAACGCTGCTTAATGCCAGCAAAATAGCCAAGGCATTATCCGTTAGTCTAGCTGAACTGGTAACTGCTGATGACTGAAAGAAGACTAGAGCAAATTTTAGCAAGATACCAAAACTCATTTACCGAAAAAATTTATGCAGAAGAGAATGAAGAACACGATATTTTAATGGATGTGTTTGGTATTTCTCCAATAATAAAAAAAGAAAATAGGCAATATTGGGGACGTGAGTTAGGTATGTGTTGGCAATTGTTAGTTACTGAAACGTGTAAAACATATTGCAGTAGCTTTCAGCCAGCATTTAAAGTTGGAAGCGATGAGCCGTGCGATCTGATTGTTGATGGGTACGCAATAGATACAAAATATCGTATTGGCTCAGGAGATTCTGGAACCCTGAAAAAGTTCAAATCTTATGGGTCGCTACTTCGTACTTATAATTACGAACCAGTATTTTTAATCCTTAGAAAAGATAATTTGCCCACAGCTATTACAGCGTGCCAAGTAGGGACTTGGAAAGTTTACACAGGGGACAATTCCTTTGAGTTCATAAAAACAATAAGCGGGTTTGATTTAAAGTCATTTCTTATTGAAAAAGTGGGAGAATTCCCTGTCTACCGCTGAAACTATCAAGGCGCTTGTTGATAATCTCTATGTAGTCAGGTACTATTTCAATGCCAACATACCTAATGCCAAATTCTTGCGCCGCCAGCAATGTGGTTCCCGATCCTGCGAAAGGATCGATTAGAATAGAAGTTTCCAAGCGCGGTACAAATATTTCGACCAGCTTTCTCATGAGAGCGATTGGTTTAACTGTGCAATGGACGTTAAACTCCTCGGTTTTCTCACGCTGTATACCTTCTAAAATATTGGACTGAAAACCACCGAACTGATCTTTAGTATAAAATAGACCAGTACCATACTCCTGTAGAGTTTCCAAGTAATTATTGACCAGTGGCTTTTGAAGTACGCAGATTGCTTCCCATTCATTCCTCAGACAACTGTGCCAACCATCCCATTTTTCAGGATTTTCATATCCTTTCTTCTCTAACTGTTGTTTGATATTGACACCTTTAGGGATACCACTGGATCTTTTATAAACAAGAATATCTCTCGCATAGAAACCAGCACTTTCAAGTGCTACTTGTACGTGAGCAACAGTCCGCGTGCTGTTGAAAACTAAAACTGTCGCACCCGGTTTGCAGATCCGAAAAAGCTGCTCACCCCACTCAAAGCACCACTTTTCATAATCCAGAGTGTTGTTGCGATTCCTTTGATACCATTTTTCGTTTCTGACTCCACCTGCTAAACCACTGCCATAAGGAATGTTTTTAACAAGGGTTTTATTTCCCTTGCCATTGACTCTTTCAATACGCCTTTGAATTTCTGAGTCATCCCACTTATGGCCAATAAATTCATAATTATAAGGTGGGTCAGTGATACACGCAGAAATATAATTTTCTGGCAATGTCTTCATCACTTCACGACAGTCGCCCACCAAAACTTCATTTGAGGGAGTTTTTTTCATTAGTCAGGCAGTTACTAAAGTGGGAAATCAACTCTTAATTATGCCACATTTGCAGTATAGTATCCATTCCGGTTGTATCAGTAGGATATGTTCGTTGCGACTTGTTTTGCTGCAGACAACTATATAATTACGAGTCAACCGGAAATGCGTAAATCCTCACTATTTCAAATAAACCACCGTCACACCTGCGCCTCCTTCTTTTTGACTAGCCAACTCAAAGCGGGAAACCTGCGGGTGAGAAGCGAGGAACTCGTGAACCCCACGCCGCAACTGTCCCGTACCTTTGCCGTGAATTATCCACAGAACTCCGTATTCCACTGCTTTGGAAAGAGCTCTGTCTATTTCTATTTCTGCGTCTGAAACTCTCGCACCCCGTAGGTCGATCGAATTATTAGCAGTGCGAATGGCGATTTCGGGATGGGGTTTTGCAGGTTCCGACGCTGCTTGCTTGGCTTTAGCGGTAGCGAGTGCTTGTGCTTGGGCGGCCGCCTTGGCTAATTGAGCTTTAGTTTCCGGTTTTTGACCGTCGAGGGATTCAATTTCTCCTAGTTTGACAGTCATTTTCATAATCCCAAACCTAACGCTCAACTCTTCGTTAGCATCGGGGCCGCTGAGGACTTCGGCGGTTTGGCCCAAGCTGGGAATGCGGATGCGATCGCCCACTTTCGGCATAAAACTCGGTTTGGGTTTAGCCGGTTGTTGGCGAGAGGGCAGGTGTTTTTGGGAAATTTGATTTAATGTATCTGTCGCTTGTTGGGCATTTTGAGCCGTCTGGTTGCCCGACTGCAAGCGACGAATGATTTGAGCAATTTCTGATTTTGCCGACCCGATCGCCTCATTTACTGCCACTTCCTGAGCTATTTTTAGTTCTCGCTCCCGCTCTTGCAAAGCGGCTGCTTTTTGAGAAACTTCTCTGTGCAGTTTTTCGGTTTGGTGTAGCAGTTGAGTTGCTTCTCTGGCCTTGGTTTCCTGTTTCCGGCGCTGTGCTTCGAGTCCAGCAATCACTTGATTAACATCTTGAGAGGCTCCCCCGACATAGGTTTGAGCTTCTTCGACTATGGATGCTAGCAAACCGAGTCTTTTGGCAATGGTGAGGGCGTTGGAACGTCCGGGAATTCCCCACAGCAAGCGATAGGTTGGCTGCATGGAATTGTCGTCAAATTCTACTGAGGCATTTTCAAAGCGGGAGTCTTGATATTTGAGGGCTTTGAGTTCGCCAAAGTGGGTAGTTGCAACTGTTAATAGGGAATGTTGGGCGAGGTATTTCAACAGGGCGATCGCCAATGCACTGCCTTCTGAGGGGTCTGTCCCCGCTCCTACTTCATCTAACAAAACTAAAGATTTGGGAATTGGGAATTGGGCATGGGGCATGGGGCATGGGGCATGGGGCACTTGTGCTGAGCTTGTACTGAGCTCCGTTGAAGTGCGTAGCCGAAGTATGGGGCCTGGGGAACTTGTACTGACTGTAGCCGAAGTATTAGTAATTGGAAGGTTTGAAATTTCTTCCCCTTCCTCTTCCCCAAGCGATTTATTGCCTAAAACTTCTAAAATGCGGCTGATGCGGCGGATATGGCCGGAGAAAGTAGACAAACTTTGCTGCAAAGATTGTTCGTCACCAATATCAGCCAAAATATTGTCGAACCAAGGCAATTCTACGGGTTCGCGGGCGGCAACAAACATTCCTGCTTTCGCCATTAAAGCCGCCAATCCCAAGGTTTTGAGAGTAACAGTTTTGCCGCCTGTGTTGGGGCCTGTGATGGCGACGACGCGGATGTGCGGCCCGATCGTTAAATCGACCGGCACGACTGGAAAGCCTTGCTCGTGCTGTTGCTGCCAAACTAATAAAGGATGGCGCAACTCGCGCAGGGTAATTTGCGATCGCAGGTTGCGAATTAATAATTGACTGTGTTCTGAGTTTTCCTCATCTTCTTTTTCTTCTTTTTCCTCATCTTCTGTTTCGGGATTTTTGGGTGCTAATTCTGGCTCTCCCAATTCGATAAATTTCGGCGGATTTGCTTGCAACCAAAAACTATAACGCGCTTTAGCGGCCGCTAAATCTAAAGTTGTAACTACAACTAACAATCTGTCTAAATCAGGTTTTACTGCTGCGACTTGCTCGGTGAGGGCGCGGCGGACTGCTTCTTCTTCGGCTTGTTCTTGCCTGAGCAACTGCCGCATTTGGTTGTTAAGATTGACTGTGCTGTGGGGTTCTACGTACAGTGTCGCGCCGCTGGCCGAGGAGTCGTGAACGATGCCCGGTATGGCATCTTTTTGGGGAGCTTTGACGGGAATGACAAAGCGTCCGCTTCTTTGGGTAATTAGCTGTTCTTGTACGGCGTTGGATTGGCGCTGCAAAATCCCCTGCAATATTTGATAAATGCGATCGCGCAACTGTCGCATTTGAACTCTAATTCCTGCTAATTTAGGAGTGGCTCTGTCTGCTACTTGAGCGCGATCGTCTATACAGCGATGGATTTCTTGCTCTAGTTCGGGATAAGTCCGCAATTGGGCTGCCAGTTCTTTGAGTGTCGGCACATCTGCCTGAGAGTCAATTATCCGGCGCAATTGCCTTGCTCCGGCGAGGGTAGTAGCAATTGCCAGCAATTCTTCGCCGCTGAGCAAACCTTGGAGTTCGGCTCGCTGCAGAGAAGTGCCGATGTCTTGGATTCCTTCAAAACTCAAAGCACCGCCCGCGCGACTCTCTAACTGATAAGTTTCCTGAGTTTGGGCGAGGAGTTCTGCTGTTTGAGCTTGAGTTGCCGGGATTTCGAGGTCGAGGGCGGCGGCGACGCCGAGTTTGGTGGCCGCGAAGGTAGCCAAGTGCTGACACAGGCGCGGCCATTCTAATAGTTCTAGTGTTTCGGCTTGAATCAAAGTTGAGGTGGTGTTGGTAATTGGCATTCCCAGGCGCTGACCGAGAAGGTGAATTTAACGATACTATTAATTGATTTTAAAGTTTTTTATTGTTTCCTGGCGCAATTTGAGAAAGTATCTGCGATCGCCCTCAGCAGTCTTTCGGCCGAAAGCTCTGATGTAACATTAATTACGAAGGAGAAAATTTGCATTTTTGCATTACCCGTCTACAATTATACCTTCTCGTGATACCATTCCCCAAAAAATATGCAACTGTAGGCAAGCTCCCAACTATTATACAGTAAGTCATTCCCTGTTTTTTACTCTAAAATATAAAATCTAAAATGGTATGGGCTATTTTGGGTTTTGAGGGAGCGGGGATGGACTGTTTTTTGAGGGAATTGAACTATTTTGGAATTTTAAATCTGTCAGCGCAATTCTGGCGGTTGTATCCTAAAAAGTAATTTGTGGAGGTGGTAGAAGTATGGCAAAGATTCTGGCGATCATCGCGGATACTGTGACTTTTCAAGTTGTCCAAGAGTTACTCAGCCAACAGGGACATCAGGTGAGAGTCGTTCCTGACGACAAGGAGGGTTTAGACTTGGCGAAGGAGTTATCCCCCGATGCGATAATTTGCGACGGGACTTCGCCTCAAATCAACTTTTTGGAGGTGTGCAGGCTGGTGAAAGCCGATCGAGAATTGGCGACAGCCTATTTTATTCTGCTGACAACACCGGAGCAATTTGATGAAATTCAAGAATTGGATGCGCCCTTTGACGATTTTCTGTTTAAACCGATAGTTAAGCAGGAATTATTGGCGCGGGTGCGCGCGTCTAAGCGATCGCACGAGTTGAGGGCGCGGTTGGAGTTCACCCAGCAAGAATTGGATCTGTCGCGCGATCGAATGCTGCAAACTGAAAAAATGTCTAGTTTGGGCGAATTGGTGTCTGGGATAGCCCACGAAATTAACAACCCAATTACTTTTATTTACAGCAATCTAACTCACGTCCAAAGCTACGCAGCCGATTTAATTGAACTGCTGCGATTGTATCAAAAAGAGCTAGTCAATCCCGGAGCGGAAATTCTGCAAAAGCAGCAAGATATGGATGTGGAATTCGTACTCGACGATTTATTAAAAATTGTGAGTTCCATGCGTACCGGGAGCGATCGCATCCGCCAAATAATCTTGTCGCTACAGGATTTTTCCCGCAGCGATCGATCGGGCTGGCAGTTATTTGATGTTTCCGACGGTTTAGAAAATACTCTGTTGTTGTTGCAGCACCGCTTGCCGGCTCGCGAGGGAAGGCGAGACATCAAGGTGATCAAACAATTCGGCAATTTGCCACAGATTGAGTGTTATGCAGGTCTGCTAAATCAAGCTTTTCTGAATATCATCAATCACGCGATCGATGCTTTGGAAGAGTCGGCTCAAGAGTTGGAAGAGTTGGAATCAGTCAAATTTAAGCCTGTGATTTTGATTACCACTCAGGTGGTCGATGCTCAGCGAATTTCGATTGAGATTGCTGATAACGACATCGCACATAGCAAAGATATCACAGCCCAAATTTCCGATCCATTTTTGGCAGCAAAACCTGCGGAACCACCCATATCATCGGGACTTGCTCTCAGCTATCGGATAATTGTAGAGCAGCACAAAGGAGAGTTCAAGTGTTTTTCAGAACCGGGTAAAGGCACTAAAATTCAGATAGAGATTCCGCTGCGGCACAGTTAATTAACAGTATCTACCGTTGGTGGGGGCGGGTTTTTGAAATTGTTGGTTTTAGCCTGAGATTATGGTGAATCCGCCCCTACAATGACTGCATTTTTTTTGAGGTAAATTTTTTGATGTAAAATTTTGTAGAAGGAATGGCAGAAGTCATCAAAAAGAGACTTTAGTTAATATTCAAGAGATTTGAATGGTCGCCGAAAACAATTTTTAATCAGGTAATAAAACAGGCGTTGGTGGACTTACCCAACAATCCTATGGATAGGGGCAACCACAGGGGATTGCCCCTACAAAACACAGTGATGTAGATGTTGTGTGTCCAGCAGTGGAATAACTAAAGGGAGACTTGCGCGCCTTGAGTATCGAGGCCGATCGCCCTTACCTCAGCCTTTACCCCAAATTCCATCCAAGCAGCCGCCATCGCTTTCTCAACAGCAACGGCGTTAGCCACATCCGTTAAAGCTAAAAGCGTTGGCCCGGCACCGCTAATTACCATTTCATAGGCCCCTGCATTCAGGGCAGCTTGTTGCACCGCTTCATATCCCTTAATCAGAGATTGCCGGTAAGGTTGGTGAATTTTGTCTTGGAGGGCGCAGCGCAGCCAGTTTTCATTGCCAGTTTCCAAAGCCCGCACTAGCAAACCGAGGTGTGCAGCATTAAAAATCGCGTCAGCCCGACTGTAATCTGCTGGCAAAACTTTGCGGGCTTCGGCTGTAGACAGTTCAAAATCGGGGATGGCTACCACGGGCACAATATTTGGATGCCAGGGAATATCGCAAATCTCCCAGGAACCGCTTGGTGTAGTGCTAGCAGCGAGGCGACAACCTCCCAATAAAGCGGGGACAACGTTGTCGGGATGTCCTTCAAGTTCGATCGCCAATTGCATCACTTCCACCTGACTCAAAGGCTTTCCGGCTAATTCATTTGCACCGACTAACCCGCCGATAATAGCTGTGGCGGAACTTCCTAAACCTCTAGCCAGCGGCACTTGCATATCTATATGTATGGCTACGGGCGGCGGCGATTGGTTCAGGCGATCGTATAACTTGACAAAGGCTAGATAAGCGAGATTGCTGTCATCTGTCTTGACTTTGGCGGCTTCTTTGCCTGTAACAGTAATTTTTAGTTTCTCTGTTGCTGAGGGTTCGAGTCGGGAGAATTGGAAGCGGTTGTAGAGGCTTAAAGCGGCGCCGATGCAGTCGAATCCGGGGCCTAGGTTGGCGGTTGTGGCGGGTACGGTGACGGTGACGGTGGAAGTTTCGGGCATTTTTTGAATGGTGGATTTGGAATGTTTAACCGCCGATGAATGCGGATTAACGCAGATCGAAGGATATTATACTATGTTTTCAAAAGCACTCTATTTTTGCAGGATTTGAAGATGTTTGATAGCATCTTGATAATCGTTGGTATTGCCGTCTTTTTGATAAAGTTCCGCTGCTTTTTGATAATCGGCGATCGCCCCCGGTTTGTCTTCTAAGAACTCGCGGACTCTGGCGCGGTTGTAGTAGGCGTCGCCGTAGTTGGGGTTAATTTCAATTGCGCGATCGAAATCTGCTTTAGCTGCTGGATAATCTTTGAGATTGCGGCCGTGGATGATGCCGCGTTTGTTGTGGGCTTTGGCGTAGTTGGGGTTGAGGCGAATAGCTTCGGTGTAATCGGCGATCGCCCCTTGAATGTCTCCTGCTTCTGATTTGGCTAAAGCGCTATTAAATAAGTCTTCAGCAGGATTTTGAACGATGAGTATTGGCGCTGACTCTGCTGGAATGGCAGGGGATATGCCACCCAAAACGGTAACAAATCCTAAAATGCCGATCGCCCGGTAAAAGTGTTTCATAAATCTAAGCAAAAATTCGAGCGATAGAGCAACTAAAACCAGGTAACAAAGGCGAGGTCAATTCATCAGCGTTCAACAGGGTAGCAATGAGCCTTAAACTTGCTTGTTCCCTGCGATAAACTTCTATTTGCTGCAACCGCCAATTCACAATCCAGTATTCCTGTACTCCTCGTACCGAATAGAGTCTGAGTTTCAAATCTCTATCCCGTCTTTCATTGTCTGCACCGAGGGACAATACTTCAACAACTAACTCAGGTGCGGCGGTTAAATGGCCGGCTTCGTCTAGCAAGATAGCCAAGCGTTCATTGCTGGCCCAAACTAGATCGGGAATAACGTTATCAGCATCCGTGAAAATGATACCCGGATTGATTCCTGCTTGTCCTAAATTAGTCTCTCGCGACCAAGTATTAAGTTCTTGGTAGAGGTTGCCTATAGCCTTTTGATGACCCCAATGCGGTGATCTAGTCACAAATAACTCTCCATCAATAATTTCGTAACGATCGCCGTTATCGGGCAATAGTTCTAAATCGGCGGTAGTCCAGCGTACTTTATCAGATATTGTCTGGTTCATACAAGCACTCTTGATAGGTGATAGAAACATTCTAAACGATCGAGCTTCTACACGATCCACAGCTTAAAACAATCGGGCTACACTGACTTTCGCTTTTTGCAGGCGAGACTCAGAATATTGAAACCCGCGCCTAGGCGGGTTTCGTTTTTGTAGAGGCGATGTCGCATCACCAAATTGTCCGATCGCCCAATTTAAAATTATTTAAAATTTCAAATCGCGCGATTACTTCAAAATAGTTTTAGAAGCAATCCGAGTTTTCTTGCGATCGGCTTCACTCAATTGTTCGCCAGACTGCAAACGAGTAGCAGAAGTTTGCAGCACAGTTGCGGCACTTTTATCGCCCATTTGCAGAGCAGTTTTAGCAGCAGTTTGCAGCATTGTCGCCGCGCCGGCTCGATCGCCCTGTTGCAATCTAGTTTCTGCCAGTTGAGTTTGGCGGTATTTAGCCAAAGCTAAAATGTGCTGCTGTACCATCGGGTTAAGTGCCGGCTGATAAACTTTCAGGACATTAGCGGAAACTGCAACGGGATCGGAAAGCAAACCTTGACCGACACTCGGATCGTCGTAGCGAATTTGCAATTGCCCGATCGCCTGTGTACCTTCGGGCAACTGTCCAATATAAATATTAGCCAAAACTACTCGCTCTATATCCTTCATTAAATCTCCCAGGCGCACCATAAACCGATCGCCCTCTTGCTGTACCGGTAATTCGATCGTATCCGGGGCAACTTGGGCGATCGGTTTGAGTTCGGCTAACCGAACTTTTGGCATTAGGGAAAATAGCAAATAAGCATTAGTCAAACCTACACCTTGGACGCGGCTAAAGAGTTTACCAAACTCGTCAACCGCATCTTCAGGACGCTGAATGTGAGCCAGAGCACCGCCACCAGCATCAGCAATCTTTTCCAAAATATCCTGGTTCCAGTTATCGCCAAATCCCAGAGAATTTAAAGTCATATTATACTCGGCAGCCAGTTTCGCCAACTTCAAACAACGGCTGTCGTCGCCATGTTCGTTTTCGCCGTCAGTCAGCAGAAACGCCTGAGATATAGCTTCTTTTTTGCCTTTGCCCAACTCTTCAATACCTAACTTAATGCCCTCATCAATTGCTGTGCCACCGGCCGGGCGCAATTGCTCAATTTGCCGTTTAATGCTACTGGGGTCTCCCACAATTTGATTGGGGACGAGGACTTTGGCTTTGTGGTCGAAAGCCACCGCGCAAAAGCGATCCCCAGGCTTCAACCTGTCTAGCAAGCGTCCGGCTGCTTGTTTGACGGTTTCCAAGGGGCGTCCGCCCATCGAACCGCTGTGGTCGAGAATCAGGCACAGGTTTAAGGGTACGCTGGAGTCGATCGAGCTTGCCATCGCAGATACTGAAATCGCTAGCTGGCGCTGGGTCGAGGGCGCGGCAGCGTCAAGGTTAGGGTCGTTTAAAACGGGGAGCAAACTAACTTTCATGCGGGATACCTAAAGATTGCGTTAGTATTTCTTTAAGAATAGCTCCATCAGTTCAGGCAACATTTCGGTTATATGAACACACCAATTAAAGCTGTGCAATCGCCATACTACGGGGAAGGGAACTCTCGGACGCCACCTCCCGATTTGCCATCCCTGTTGCTGAAGGAGCGGATCGTTTATCTGGGGATGCCTCTGGTGCCTGCGGTAACAGAACTGATTATCGCTGAACTGTTGTTCTTGCAGTACGAAGACCCGGATAAGCCGATCAAAATCTACATCAACTCGACCGGCACTTCTGGTTACAGTGGCGAACCCGTCGGCTTTGAAACAGAAGCCTTCGCTATCTGCGATACGATCAGGTACATTAAGCCGCCTGTGCACACTATTTGCCTCGGTTCGGCAATGGGGATGTCTGCGATGCTGTTAGCGGCTGGTACAAAAGGCTTTCGGGCGAGTTTGCCCCACGCTTCCATTGTGTTGCACCAACCCAAGGCTTACACGCGGGGTCAAGCAAGCGACATTCAAATTCGGGCTAAGGAAGTGCTGGCAAATAAAGCGACGATGCTTGAGATTTTTGCAAGCTGTACTGGCCAACCGATCGAAAAGATTACTAAAGATATGGATCGGTTGCTGTACATGACGCCCCATGAAGCTAAAGAATACGGTTTGATCGATCGCGTTCTTGAAAGTTCGGAAGAATTGCCGAAACCGCTGCCTGCAGGAGTCATCTAACTGGGAATCGGGAATGGGGAATCGGGAATGGGGAATCGGGAATGGGGAATCGGGAATGAGTAAGAATTAAGGGTTAATGCCTAGTAGTTTCTACCCTGATTAGTTACTCAATAGTCTTTTTATGACTAACAATGCCCGATGCCCAATGCCCAATGCCCAATGCCCAATGCCCGATGCCCGATGCCCAATGCCCAATTGCCCGATCACCAATTACCAACTAAACGGAGTTCCGAATTATGCCTATAGGTGTGCCAAAAGTTCCCTACAAAATGCCGGGTGGTTATGATACTCAGTGGATTAATATCTACGATCGCCTCTACCGGGAACGGATTATTTTCTTGGGCAGAGACGTTGACGATGAAATTGCCAATCAAATCATCGCTGTGATGCTCTATCTCGATTCGGAAGATTCAGGTAAGGATATTATTTTGTACATCAATTCCCCAGGCGGGATGGTGTCGGCAGGCATGGCTATTTTTGATACCATGCAGCACATTAAATCGGACGTGGTGACGATTTGTGTGGGCTTGGCTGCTTCGATGGGTTCTTTCCTGTTAGCTGCCGGTGCGAAGGGGAAACGGTTAGCTTTGCCTCACTCGCGAATCATGATTCACCAGCCTTCTGGGGGCACGCGGGGACAAGCAACGGATATTCAGATTGAGGCGAAAGAGATTCTGCGGCTGCGCCACGAACTCAATAATATCTACGCTAAAAATACTGGCCAGCCGATCTCGAAAATCGAGAAGGACATGGATCGCGACTATTTCATGTCCGCTGAGGAAGCCAAGGAATACGGATTGATTGACAGAGTGATCGAAGAGCGTCCGTAAGTTGTTTTTTCGCTTCAGTAGTGCGGGCAACCCTCGCACTACAACCTAGTTCGCAGTAAATTTTGGCAGAATCTTTACATTTAAGGATTCTGCCATATTTAATGGTATTATCACCGCTCATTCATGCTAGATGGATATTGCAGATTATTACCGACAGTTAGGACTGAGGTCTGGCGCGAGTTTATCGCAAGTTAAGACCTCTTATCGGCAGTTAGCCAGACAGTATCACCCCGATGTGAATCCGGGAAACGAACAGGCTAAGAATAAGTTTATTGCTATTACTGAGGCTTATAAGTTCCTGGTGAACGTTGCCCCCCACCATGTTGCGGAGTCGAAAGTTGCCAATTCAACTGTGCCGCCTACTTGGACACCGCCGGATCAGGAGGTGAAAGCTCAACCGCAGGCAGTGAAAGTGACTCGAAAAGACCCGCCCGATCAATCTAATGCGGATTTGTCGGCTGCGGAACAAAAGTTAAAGCAAGATGCTTATGTTGAATTGCAGCAGTTGCTGAAATATCAGAGGTTCCCACGGGCGATCGCCTTGATTGAGGGTTTGGCACAGCGGGTTCCCGAAGATTTGGAGGTGCGTCAGTGGCAGGCGATCGCCTATCAGCGCTGGGGACGGCATTTGATCGGAGAAAAGCAGGTTGATAAGGCGAGAATTTATTTGAAAAAGGCTGTGAAAACTGACCCTCACAATCGGGCTTTGTGGGCGGAAGTTGAGCGGGATTTTCGCAGGTTGGAACAGATTTATTGAAGCGATGTTGCGTCCCCCTCTTTCAGGGGGTCTGCGTCGTGAATTTTTAATTTTTCTAAAATAACTTGGGTATTTTCAGGCCGGTTTTCTGGTAGCGGTTCTATCAATTCGTCGATCGAGTCTAGGAGTAACGGGTCAATATCTACAGCCTGGTTCCTCCAATTAATTTTACCAGTTTTTTCATTAAGGGGAAAGTTAATCGGCTCTATGCCTGTTAATAAATGTACAAAAGTACGCCCTAGGGCAAAAAAGTCCGAGCGCACGCCTGCTTTACCTAGAATTTGTTCCGGTGCGGCGTATCCAGCAGAACCTATGGGTGCGGTCTCTATATCTGCTTCTGTGGCTGCGCCGAAGTCAATTAATCTCAATTTCCCATTCGCTTCAACCATCAGGTTGGATGGCTTAATATCCCGATGCACTACATGATATTTGCGGATTTCCTGCAAAATATGAAGCATTTGTTGCAGCCAATCAAGAGCTAGTTTTTGAGAAACGTACTGTTTTTTCGTTAAGAATTCTGCCAAGTTTTCTCCGCTAATTTTTTCCATCACCAAACAAGACAATTTCTGGAAATTATGGGGGAGTTTAATTTGGAAATAACCGTCAGGTTCGACTTGGGGAACTGAGCCCTTTCCGGCCAGCCAAATCAAAACTCGCGCTTCTTGCTTGAACAAGCGAACTAAATGGGAATTGTGTGTGTGCTTCAAGACTTTTAAAATTTTGACAGTTCCCCATTCGTTTTCCCCGGTTCCCAAATCTTCGACTTCAAAGATGTCTGTGGGGCGTGCGGGATTGGGCGAGCGCACTGGTTTAAGGATACGATAGCGATCGGCAATTAACAAATCCGTGCCACAAGCCTGACAATTTTGAGCAGCAGCAGGATTTTCGCGTTGTTCGCATTGAGGGTTGATGCAGTAAATCATCGGCCTTGATACATCCACGACTGACAGATTTAACAAATTGATTCAATTATTAGCATAAAACCCAGCAGTTCTGACCTTACTACTGGGTTTATATTTACCGCCCATTTACGCACGCTATCACATTTAAGTCAAGGATTTAAGATTAATAGCATCGCGCTCTACCGATTGAGCTACCCCCCTGCGTTTGGTAGAGGGGGCTGGATATGAGCCAGCAACCTCGATGATGTTATTTTTTCCTGACATTCGTTTTAGCGATCGGCGGTGAATGCTGAGTTTAGAGTAATAGCTTGCTGTTGAATTTGTACGCTATGCTGCCTCTGCCTATTGGGCTACCCCCCTTTTTTTGGGTAGGAGGGACAGGACTCGAACCTGCACTATCACATTTGTACGGTTTAAGTTGAAGTTTTAGTTTGAACTTGTACTCTGTTTATATCTTAAACCATAACTATCACAAAAGCAAGCACTTAGCGGAAAATAAACTGAAAAATTCGCTCTCCCACTCTCTGCTCCTCAACTTCAGAATTGTTAGCTTCTTCGCGGGCGAACATAACAGCTTGCTGCAAGATTTCCACCCTCTGCAGCAACTCATTGATCCGCCGTGCTGGCAAAGCTCCAGAAAACTTGACAGTCCGCCAATAGCCGATCGTAATATCTTCGTAATAAACATCGACTTGAGCCGGATGGTGTTCGGTAGCTTCAGCTTTAACGTGATTGCGCGGAGTTTTAAAAGTCTTGAGAGTTTGCACCGGTTCAGTTGCCCAACAGTCTGCCGAAGCATCGAAGTTCCAAGTCTCGGAAGCATCTAAGACAGGAAGTTTTTTGATGAATGCTTGCAAATCTGCCAACTGCTTTTCAATGAATAGCAAATAGCTGACGGGAACTTGGCTCAAAAGCACGTTTCCGTCTACAGTTACGTCCGCGCGGGCGCTACAATTTGTCCAATCTTTGGTTGCGGTTACGTCGAAGAGTTTCGTCAAAACTTCAGTCGTTTTGCGGATAATCTCTTCTGCTTTGACTTCAACTTTTTTGGACTCTGGCGGTAGTTGTTCGCCTTCTTCGTCTTTGGGGCGGTAAGTACGGGAGATTCCAGAAAGCACAGCGGGTTTCTGGAGTGCTTTTTGAGCTTCTGCGAGTTCTTGGACGGATCGGCTTTTGATGCCTTTTTCGATCGCAATAATCTGATTTAAGCGTGCCATTGTTCGGTTTTATTGACGCTGAACTCATATCAAGCCGGGTTGATACTGATCATCAAATTGTTTGTCCTGTGGCTTTTAGGGCTTTGATAACTCTCCCTCCTCAGTACAAACCTCACGATCGTTCTTTAACCAGACTTGCTCATTGTGTAGTATGACACACTTCAAAATAAATTACAAGCTTTTTTATCGGCGCGGTGCCAAGAGAGCGCGCCGCTACCCGTGCCCAGCAATTTATCCCTCAAAAAATCGGCACAATCTCTCGCATCCTACCAAAGTGTAGCAAATATCACTCTTTGTGAGCGCTGCGACTACCTCTTGAGATAGATGCGGAAATACCTCCCAGGGCGCGTTGTCATATCGGGAAACATTTCTTAACATATAGATAACAAAGGGAATCCGAGGAGACACCAAAAATCCTTAAGCCCTTGGGGTGCCCCGTTAATCAGACTTTTCGCAAACAAGGGCTAAATCAATGAACCAGCAGCAAAACTCCGAAGTTTCAGCATTTTTGCCCATGCTCCAAAAAGGCATTTGGCTGTTTGGGATTCTCTCTTGGATATTCGGGCTGACAGATAGAACTATTGCACTATTATCTGACGGATATTTGTCGGCGATCGATATTGTCCAGCTATTTACAGCATCCTTTTTCTTCATTAGCTGGCTGTTGTTAAGCCCGTTTTGGGGTCTTAACTCCCAGAGTCAGCCGAAGGAAGAAGCATCTCCCTAGTTTTTAAGTTGTAATGTTAGTTTCTCGATCGCTATGAGTTTCTTCTGGGGCAAAGCGGGCCGGCCAAATGCGATCGCAAAAAAACAACGTTCCCGCCGTCACGCACAGCGGAATCGCCAACAGATTCAACAGCGGAATGCTCACCAAACCCAAACAAACCAAACCAAAACTCCCGCTGGCCGGCAAACTCGCCCAAATTATCTCCAATTTCTCCTGAAAAGGTCGCCTGCGTCTCTCCAAAGGTGCATCTAGAAAGTCCAAACAGACAATAGTCGCGCCCAAAGCTACGCCACCCAAACTGCTAAGAATAGAACCGACACCAGGGAGAAAATTTAGCAGCAGCAGGGGTATACCGACGCTCAACAAAATTTGTAGTTTTCGCAGTTCAAAGGCGATCGCCCTTTGAATATCCCCAAAACTACTCGCCCAATTCATTGGTGCTTCTGCGGGCAATTGACCGTTCCGCAGGAGTTCCAATTGTTCGGAAAGTTTGCCGTACCAGGGCGAACCTAAAATCACGCCAAACTGCACTAACAAAAATCCAATTATCAGCAAAAGTCCTGACACTAGGAGTACGCGCAGCAGCCAGCCGAAAGCGACTGTTAACCCGCCGAGAAAGCTCAGCCAAGCGGGAAAACTCGCAATTACAGCATTAAATCGGACGGATAAATCGGCAACTAAAACATCTATCCCTGCCAAACTGGGAAATAGCAAGCTTAAATAAAGACCAATACCAATTATAAAATTTAGCAGCACGGGAACTAATACATAAGTCCACAGCTTGGGAGTTTGCAAAATGAGCGTGAAAGCTCGCAAAGGATAGGTGAAACCTGCCAGGAGTCGAATTGGTGCGGTAATGGCGGCGTGGGCGGGGTTTGAATTTAGCTGTTTTGACATATTTTCTGCTTTTGAGGACTCGACTCTATTTTCTATTATCCACTTTCCATTATTATTGCTGATGAGGATTTATCGCAGGTAGCCCAAAAGTGAAGCTTTTTATTTACCATACCCCGGAACTTACGCCAGCCGACAAAATGCCGGCTTGCGCGATCGCAGTTGATGTGCTGCGGGCGACTACGACAATGGCAACGGCCCTGAATAATGGGGCGGAAGCTGTCCAAGTTTTCAGCGACTTAGATAAGCTAATGGCCGAGAGCGAAAAATGGCCTGCTGATAAGCGGATTCGCGCTGGAGAGCGCGGCGGCGGCAAAGTTGACGGATTTGACATGGGGAATTCTCCCCTGGACTGCACGCCAGAAAAGGTGAGTGGGAAGCGAATTTTTATCAGCACAACTAACGGTACTCGCGCTCTGGAACGAGTGCAAGCTGCTGCAACTGTGTTAACGGCGGCTTTGATTAACCGCAAATCTGTGGTGCAGTTTTTGTTAAATAAACAGCCAGAAACTATTTGGATTGTGGGTTCTGGTTGGGAAGGGAGTTATTCGTTGGAAGATACGGTTTGTGCTGGTGCGATCGCCCAAAGTCTCCTAGCAGAAAGCGGTATTCCTGCGAGCGATTTTGCTGGTAACGATGAAGTATTTGGGGCTATTGCTCTTTATTTGCACTGGCAAGATCGGTTGCACGAATTGTTGGAAAGGGCCAGCCACGGCCAGCGCCTCCTCGGTTTAGGTGTTATTGAAGATTTAAAATATTGCGCGCAAACGGATACTTTAGATGTGCTGCCTGTGCAGCGAGAACCAGGAGTTTTGGTTAAGTCGGATTTTAAAATTCCTCAAGCTAATTTCTGGGTTCCATCATCAGAAAAAACGGCGACTTGAAATTTTCTGCGAATGCAGTATTAGTAAGGTGCGCTTAGGCGCACCCTACGAAAATTAGTAGGTAGTTAATGAACAATATTTTTTTAAAGCAAGTAGAATTAAACATACTTGGTAGGGACAAAACATTGTTTTGTCCCTAGTCTATTGCAGGCAATTGAGAATTGCTGTCTTCACCGCCGAAGCGCTGAATTAAACACTCGGCAATTCTGGCTGCTGCACCGGGTTCTCCCATGCGGCGCCAGCCATTTTCAGCGATTAGCTGCAATCTGTCGGGGTCGCGGAGCAAAGACTGCACTGCGCCGGCAACTTCGGCGGGATGTTTGACTAAAATTAATGACGGGCCTAACAGGCGACTTTGAGCTTCTGCAAAGGCGGGAGTAAATTGCGGGCCGTTTCCGGGAATGGCGATCGCCGGTTTTCCTAAACCTACAAATTGTTCTGTAGCCGTACCTGCCATTGCTATTGCTAAATCGGCTTCGTACAAACAATCGTTAAAACTTTGCTGAGTCAAAATCATCGTGGCGTTTCTCTGCACAAATGTCAGGGGCAATAGTAAATTAGGAGATTCTGGCTGAATTTCTTGAGCGCTAGAAACAGGAGGCCGCAAAATACTTCCTTCTCGCCGCTGCGTTCTAGCTTCCCCGTCTTGTCGCCAGCCGAAAAATTCTAAACTAGGTCGCAAAGCTTCTAAATTTAACTCTGGAGAAATGGCTCCGAAAAATAACAATTTGCGATCGGCAAACAGCGACAAAATTCCGGCTACAGCCTCTACTATTAGCAGCCAATTAGCATAGGCTTCCGGCGCTCTAGAACCGGGGAGTAAGGTGATGATGAGCGATCGCTCCATTTCCCGAAACTCTGCGTCAGGGCCGTAAAAACCGGCGGGGTTTTCCGGTTCGAGTCCGTCCATCATCGGGTTTCCGAGATCGTAAGCGGGAATGCCCAGCTTTTGTAAAGTCTCGGCGGTGAGCGCGTCCCTGGCAAAAACGGCCCGACAGCGCGATCGAGTCATCAACCAGCGCTCCCAAGGCAAATAAACCGATCGCGACCAACTCCACCCACCAAAGACCCTGGATTTGCGACCCAGAGGCCCGTCCTCGTCCCGCAAATAATACTCGGACTTAGCAGTACCGACAAAGGCATAGGGCGCGCCGCTGAGCCAAGCAAACAGCAGCGGTACAATATCCCCGCAGGCTAAAATAACGCCGTCTTGATTCCCCGACTGTTGTTGGGCGCGCACCCAAGCGCGGATGGCTTTAAACTGAGCGATGGTCAACTGAAGCAGGCCGCCTTTGACATCGCGCAAAAATTCCCTCCCGTCCATGTAAATAAAGCCGCCCGAAGGCATCCGCTGCACCGGGCCGATGATGCGGGCGTTTTCTAGTTGAGCGAAAGCTTGCCCTTCACCCACTAGCGGAAACACGGCTAATTCTGGCGGATGCGGGTGCTGTTGCAGTTCCTGCAAGATGCGAAGGGCGATCGCGTCTTCTCCGTGGCCGTTACTGAGGCAAAGTAATTTCAATCCCAACTCTCTCAAAAACTGTCTCTGAATATATAGAAGCAAGATTAGCCGCAGGATGCAAGGTGCTATAGCCGGATGTTGAAGTAAGTGGATCGCCGATCGCACGAGTCTGGGACTTTTGGGTAAAATAGCAGATGAAACTCTATTTTATAGGTAAAATTGGATGGTACAAACCCTGCCAAAATCTTTGACACTCCAAGAGTTTCTGAAGTTGCCAGAAACCAAACCAGCCAGCGAGTACATTGACGGTGAAATCATTCAAAAACCGATGCCTCAAGGAGAACATAGTGTCATTCAAGGCGAGTTGACAAGCGCTGCTAATACTGCTCTCAAACCTCAAAAGGTGGCGCGAGCATTTCCAGAACTACGGTGCATTTTTGGCGGTCGAGCGATCGTTCCAGACGTGACTGTATTCACTTGGGAGCGCATTCCCCGTAAAGAAAATGGTGGTGTGGCAAATGTGTTTGCGATCGCCCCGGATTGGACAATTGAAATCCTCTCCCCCGACCCAAGCCAAACTAAAGTTACTAAAAATATTTTATATTGTCTCAAACACGGAACTCAAATGGGTTGGTTAATCGATCCAGAAGAGCGATCGGTTTTTGTATATCGGCCGACTCAATCAACGGAGGTGTTTGACGAACCGGAACAGTTATTGCCCATGCCATCTTTTGCCAGGGAATTGCAACTGACAGTAGGAGAATTATTTGGTTGGCTATTAGAGTGATATCATGTCCGATCGAGCGATCGCACATGATATCACTACTGACCACTGACCACTGACTACTGACTACTGACTACTGCCTACTGACCATCGATATATTGCTTTAAAGTATTCCGAATTTGTTTGAGCTGAAATCCCTTAGCAAGTTGGCGCAGCTTCGAGACAAACGGCACTAAATTAGGTTCTAAACTCTCCAGCTTAGCACTCTCCTCAAAAATTTCTTCAATGTCGCCCATAGCTGCGAGTTTCAAAAGTTTTGCTACCGACTCAGAAGCCGCAGGTAACAGAGAAGAATAAGCAGGAAAATCAGAGGCTGGTGACAAACTGGGAGGTTTGCGCTTTTTGTTTTCCGAAGATTCCCCATAAATCCATTCTAGTCCCAAATGCACGCGCAACTGTTCCAAAAAGTGATTTGCTTCGATCGGTTTGGGAAGAAAAGCATCGTACCCTGCCATGATGCTATCTTGCTGTGTAGCCTCGAAAACGCTAGCTGACATAGCGATTAATACAACATCTTTTACTTCCGGCAACTGCCGCAGTTTTCTTGCAGTTTCTAAGCCATCCATTACAGGCATCCGCAAGTCCATTAAAATCACATCCGGTTGAAATTCAACTGTTTTGCAGAGGCATTCTTGCCCGTTTTGGGCTTCTGCAACATCAAATCCCAAACGCCGTAGCAGCCTGCACAACAAATCGCGATCCAGTTGATTGTCATCCACGATTAGCACTTTCTGCTTGTTGCCGACAAAACCGACAAGCCAGCGTTTTTCCTGCAAAGGAGACACCTCTAAGTACCGTTTAGCTGCTGGCAATTCTAAATCTACCCAAAAAGTGCTGCCTTTTCCCAAAGTGCTGTGGACGCGAATTTCGGCACCCATTAGTTTCGCTAATTTCTGGCTAATCGAGAGTCCGAGACCTGTACCTTCAACAAACGTATTGCCTCCTACTTGGTGGAAAGGCAAAAATATTTCTTCTAACTTGCTTCGCTCTATTCCCGTGCCGGTATCCTCGACTTGAAAGCGGATTTTTAAAGCGTGTTTGGCTGCGATCGGATTGTGGGCGAAGCGCATATAATTTTGTTTTAGTTCCGAACTCAAAGTCGAAAACTCATAATTTTCTTCTTGCCCTCGACTCCAGGCCCCTGTGCCGACATAGCCGACCTTGAAAGTCACACCGCCACTGTTAGTAAATTTAACGGCATTGCTGAGTAAATTTATGAGAATTTGGCGCAATCTTTTTGGATCGACACGAACGCAGCTAGGCAGGGGAGAGACTTGTTCGTAATGGAATAAAATTTCTTTTTGAGAGGCCCGCATCTGAAACAGATCAGCAATGTTTTTCGTAAAATTTAGAAAATTTAACTCTTCCGGGTAGAGTTCCATTTTTCTAGCTTCAATTTTGGAAAGATCTAAAACATCGTTGATTAACATCAGCAGGTGTTGACCGCACTGTTGAATATTGCTGAGACTTTCTTGCTGATCTGAGTTTAAGTCTTTGTCGGTTTTGAGGATTTGAGCGTAACCTAAAACGCCGTTTAAAGGCGTGCGTAGTTCGTGGCTCATATTAGCAAGAAATTCGCTTTTGGCGCGGTTGGCACTTTCTGCAGCTAATGCAGCTTGTTGGAGGGCAGATTCTGCAAGTTTGCGATCGACAATTTCCGTTTGTGCTTGTTGAAATAGCGTCGATTGCTGGATCGCGATCGCCAATTGCACACACAATTGCCGGAGGGATTCTATTTCTGAGGAATCCCAGGGACGGGGGCCGCTGCAATCCTGGGCGATCAGCAGTCCCCAGAGCTGATTTTCTGCCGTCGGTTGGGTCTGGGAAATGCTTTCTCGTGCTTTTAAAATCGGTACTATTAAGTTAGCTTTTACTTCAATTTTTTCGAGAAATTTCATGTGGCATTCCGTCAAATTTTCCCGGTAAATATCTTCCATAGATCTAATACCGCCTTGCTGATAAACTTCAACAAATTTCTCTTTAAAACAGCCATCAATATTGTTAAAATTTAGCAGCGAAATTCTATCTTTTGCCACGGATTCCACAACGACAAAGCCGCTCCAGTCGGGATTAAAACGGTAAATAACTGTGCGGTCTGTTTGCAAAAATTGCCGCACTTGTTCGACAGCAGTTGTCAGGACTTCTTCTAAATTTAGGGAGGAGCGAATGCGATCGAGCATGGCAACTACCAGCCGTTCTCGCCTTAATTGCTGCTGCAGTGCCATCTCCGCTTGTTTGCGTTCGGTGATGTCGGTAATTACTCCCACTAACCCGATTAAATGACCAGTTTCATCTTTAATGCCGTCGGCGCGAAATAAAGTTGTTACCAGTTTGTTGTTTTTAGTGTTGATTTTGAGTTCGCCTTGCCAAGATTTGCCTTTACGGATCGTTTTAAACATTTCTAGCAGCACTTTAGCTTGGGGGTAAATTGCTGTTAATCCGCCTGCTGTGTTTAGTTCTTCTGCGGTGTAGCCGTACTGTTGAACAAAGGCTTGATTGTGGTAGAGCGATCGCCCTGTTAAGTCAGCAATGCCGATCGCATCGCTGGTGCTTTCCACCGCTTGAGTAACTCGCAGCAAATCTAATTCTGCTTGTTTGCGATCGCTAATATCAGTAATAGTGCCGATATAGCCTTTAATTTCCTGCTTGTCTCCGATTTCTGCAATTGCCTGACCGATCACCCAGATTACCCGACCGTCTGGACGCTGAAAGCGGTATTCTGATTTAAAAGGAATTTTCTCAATAATTGCTCGCTGCCATTCATTTTTTACCCGATCAACATCGTCGGGATGTATGGCATTCATCCAGCCAATTTCTGCTGCTAATTCTGCGTTTAATCCCGTAATTTCGCTCCACCGTTTATTCACATAAAGGCAATTTCCCAAGGTGTCAGTGTGAAAGATGCAAACTGGCGATGCTTCTGCTAAAGTTTGGTAGCGACGCTGGCTCGATCGCAGGGCTGATTCTACCTGTTTTCTATTAGTTATATCGCGGACTATAGAAATAATTTCGCCCCCCGCAAGCATTGTCAGTGACAATTCTTGAGGGAACTTAGTACCGTCACGGCGCTGGCCGATAGCTTCTATATTGCAGTACCCTTTTTGCAGAAGCATTGGCATTATTTGTAATTCAAAAAATATATTTTCTGCTTTGCTGTAGAGCATTTTCCATTTCTTCCCATACAGTTCGCTAGGGCTAGCCAAGCCGTACATTTTGAGATAAGCGTCGTTTGAATAAATACATTCTTTATTATTATTAAAAATAGCGATGCCGTCATAAGCAGCGGCCATTGCTACTGCTTGTCGCTGGAGTTGGGACTCTGCTTGTTTACGAGAGGTAATGTCGTGACCTACTGAGTAGATTAAACCTTCTTCACTAAATGGCGATGCCGTCCACAGGAAGCATTTGTAAGAACCGTCTTTGCAGATGTAGCGGTTTTCAAAGGAGATACTGGACGTACCTGCTATTAGTTTTGCTCCTTCGGCTGCGGTAGCTTTTCGATCGTCTGGATGAACAAATTCGATCATTGGCTTGCCAAACATTTCACTAATACTGTAGCCTAAAGCTGTTGACCAAGCTGGGTTTAAACGTTTAAAATGACCGTCAAAACCTACAATACAAAGCAAGTCTAAGGAGATGGTGAAAAACCGATCGCGCTCTGTTTGTGCCTGCTTTAATTCAGTGATATCCATCACTAAACCGTCCCAGAGAATATCGCCTTCGCTGCCAGATTTGCTTTCATTAGTGAGCCTTTCTGGTCTCGCAGCTCCTTGCAGCCACTTAACTTTTCCAGATGGCAAAGTCTGTCGCCACTGCTGCTGCCAAGGTTCCAGCGTAGTGGCTGAAATTGCGATCGATGCTTTTAAATCTAAGAGGTCGTCTGGGTGAATTCCATTGGAAATCAGTTCCGCATTTTGCTCTATTGCTTCTGCCTCTAATTCGTAGAGTTGCCGGCTGCCTGAAGAGATGTAGGGGAAAGACATTTTTCCAGTTGCTGACCTTCGTAATTGATAAATTGTTCCCGGCAGGTTAGCTACCAATTTTTGAAAGCGAGCTTCGCTTTGTTCCAGGGCTTTTTGTTGCTGTCTGTATTCGGTAAAATCTCTAATTGTACCCACTATTACTTTACTGCCGTCTGCTATTTTGAAGACGCTTTTTTTGGTAGAAATTATGTGTTCTCTCCCGGCAGAGTCTGTGAATTTTTCTTCGGTTTCCAAGCAGACACCCGTTGTCAATACTTCTTCATCTTTTGTCCAAAAAACAGCAGCTTCTGATGGGGGGAAAAAGTCATAATCTGATTTGCCGATCAGTTCTTGCCGCGATTTTCCGACCAACTGACAAAAAGCATCATTTAATATCATCCAGCGGTGTTGCTCGTCTTTGACAAAAATTGGGTCGGGCGTAGCATTTATGGTGTGGTTTAAAAATTCTTCTGACGCTTTCAGTTTTGCTTCGTAGCGGTAGCGATCGCTCACGTCCAAAACTACTTCGATTATCCGGTCGATAGACCCGTCCAGGCGGCGGATGCAGCGCAGGGAAACTCGCGTGTGAACTATTTCTCCGTTTTTTCTGAGCCACCTTTTGTCTGAGATGTAACCGTCGAGCCTACCTGCTAACATCTGAGAAAATTTTTCACAATTAGCATCCAAATCCTCTGGATGAGTCAACTCTAGCCAATTCTTTTGCACGAGTTCGTAGCGCTCATAGCCCAGCAAATTGCACAGGGCATCGTTAACTTCTATCCAGTGGCAATTTAGAGGAATTTCGCTGTCAATAATTGGAGCGATGATGGCAATGCCGATCAGGGAATTTTCCACCACCGAGCGATATTTTTCTTCACTTTTTCGCAAAGCATCTTGACTGTTCTGGCGTTCTATGGCGTAACGGAGCGATCGAATTAACAGTTCGCTGTCGATTTTTCTTTTTACCAAATAATCCTGTACGCCGACCGAAATCAACCGCAGGGCAAGTTCTTCGTCGTTTTGGGCGGTCAGAACTACGATCGGCACATTTACCCCGTACTCTTGTACGCGAGCCACCGTCTCGATTCCCAGACTATCTGGCAATGAAAGGTCTAATAAAATTATGTCAAAAGTTTCTTGATTCAATCGCTGCTGCGCTTCGCTGAGGCGCTCTACTTTCGTCAGCACTATACGCTGCGAGCCACCTATTTCTGACAGCAAATCTTCAATCAGCTCAGCTTCCTGAGGGTTGTCTTCTACTAACAGAACTTTAAAGCAGATAGGAGGCAAAGCTAAGTTAAAAACTGCTTTCATAATATTTGTTAATCAAGTAAATATTAAACTAACTTGAATTTTACCTTTTATTTTCAGGGCAGTCATTCAATTGCAGGTACACATACATCGATCGTCTGATTGGGGAAGGTAAGCAAGCGTTACAAATAATATGTTTAATAATTAAAATTATATCACGCACCAACTAGACTGTCAACGGAAAAAATTTTTTATTCTAACTGGTTATTTATATCACTTAAAAAAAGAATGCAACTGTAGCCCATATCCCCACCCCGATACTCACATTCCTTCTCAATTATTCAATGCTTTCATCTCCCCTATTAAATAGTATTAACTTCGATATTATCTCTTCTAGGTTATGATTTGTCATATACAAAAAAATTAATTTTACCTACCTGATAGCTTATACCTTTTGCCAAAATTATGTCTCAATTAAGCGAGAGTAAAGTAAAAAGTTGAACCTTGATCCTGTTCCGATTCCACCCAGATAGATCCGCCGTGAAGTTCCACAATTTTTTGACAAATTGCTAAACCAATACCTGTCCCCGAATATTCTCTTTGAGTGTGCAAGCGCTGGAAAATTTGAAATATACGTTTTTGATGCTGGGGAGCAATCCCAATTCCATTATCGGAGACAGAAATTAACCAGTTTTCCTCCTGTTTGCAAGCGGTAATATGAACCACAGGCGGTGCATCGTGGCGATATTTAATCGCATTGCTTACTAAATTTTGAAATAGCTGTACGAGTTGAGAAAGATCCCCCATTACCGCGGGTAATTCGCTGTAGGTGACAACGGCTTTAGTCTCGCGGATCGCCCCTTGCAGGTTCGCGAGTGCTTGCTCAACTGCATGATTGCAATCTGTCAGTTGAAAAGGTTTCCGACTCCGGCCAACGCGCGAATATTCGAGTAAATCGTCAATTAAAGTTTGCATTCTGGTGCAGCCCTGAACGATATTACCGATAAACTTACTACCTTGGCTGTCGAGTTGGTCTTTGTAGCGTTTTTCTAAAAGTTGAGCGTAACTGGCAATGGTTGCTAAAGGCGCTTGCAAGTCATGAGAAGCCACATAAGCAAATTGTTCTAGTTCTGCATTTGAACGCGCTAATTCTTGGTTAGATTTTAATAGAGCAGATTCGGCGCGCTGGCGGTGGGATATCTCTTGTTGGAGTACCAAATTTTGCTCTTGCAGAGCTTTTTCAACAGCGCGACGAGTGCTGATTTCTTGTTGCAAGATTTGGTTTTTTTCCTGAAGAGTTTTTTCGACTGCTAAACGGCTCGTTATTTCTTCTTGCAGCAGCATATTTTGTTCTTTTAGCTGCTTTTGTAAATTCCGCAGGCTGAGGTGACTTTCGATGCGGGCGAGCACTTCTTCAAACTGAAATGGCTTGCTGATATAGTCAACAGCTCCCACAGCAAATGCGTTTACTTTGTCAAATACTTCATCTTTAGCGCTGATAAAAATTACCGGGATTTCGCGAGTTTTTGCTTCTAGTTTCAAGTGCTGACAGACTTCGTAGCCGTTCATTTCCGGCATCATTATGTCGAGCAAAATCAAATCTGGTGGATTAGAATTGCAGGCTCTCAAAGCCATTTTTCCGTTAATCACGCAGCGGGGGGTGTACCCCCTCTGAGTCAACATCGTAGACAACAGACGCAGGTTTTCTGGTGTATCGTCTACTACTAAAATGTTTCCTAACGGCGTCCCTGGTTGGTGATTGTTCATTGATTATTTCCCCGTTCCTGTTCTCTTCACAAAAAATCTTTGCAGCTATTTTATTTAGGACTTACGGAAAACACCCGATTTCTAGTAGGAATATTGGGGAAAGAAAACGAGGAATCCGCTCATAAACCGGGTGTTTAGCCGTTTGTGCACAAGCAAGTCCTGTTATTATTCGTTTACAAACCCTCAAATCCCCAGCAGCAGAGTCAGAACATTATTGCCCCAAGCCAATCCTTTGTCTAAAACCTTAAATCCCGCGACTTTGCACATAGCTTCTAAAGCAGTAGCTGTAGGCAGCCACCAGCACGCCGCCAAATTGTCCATGTCAAAAACTGCTTTTTCAGTTATCCCTATAAGTGGGTTGCTGTTGAGGTATGGCTGCCAGTAAGCTGTTAAAATAGCTCGTTCAGCATCGTCCAAAGCTGGAATAAACATTACTCCCGAAGTTGGAATTTCATAGCGTCCCAACTCATTTTCTATAACTTCTTGGGTGATAGCGGAAGTGAAAACTAAATGCTCGCGAGTTATCTGACGCAAGGCAGCTAAAATCTGCAACGGATGGGGGTGATGGTACAAAACTCCTGCACAGTGAACTACATCGTAAGGTTCGCCAATGTCTGCAAGTTGAATCTGAGTGATATCTTGATTGATACAGTGATAATTAGCAATATTTAAACTTGTCATGCGATCGTGAAAATCTTGCCACCAGTCGAGGTATGCCGGCATGGCATCAATCATTGTCAGAGAAACTGCACCGTATTTGCTAGCTACAGATACTTTTTCGCTGACAGTTCCCCACAAGCCGCCGACTTCTGCAAAAGTCTTGCCTTTGGCGACTCGGGCGATATAGCGATCGCGAATATCCTTAGCCTCTAACTCTAATAATAGAGTAGATTCCCCTGTTTGACGCTGTTTTTCTAAAATTTCCTCTAATTTCTGGGATATTTCTGGATCTTTTGGTCTAATTTCTAATGCCATCAAGTACAACATTATGGCTTCGTTAAGCCGATCGCTCTCAGCAAACTTTTGGGCTATTTCGCAGTAAAATTCAGGAGCGTGCAGCGGCTGCATTTCGTGGTGATAGTAGCTAGTTGCTACATCTGAATCTACCGGAGTTCTTTTAACTACAGCCTCACCTAACTTTATGTAAATTCCCGGTAGAGACGGATCGAGTTGAATCGCACAAAGGTAGGCGGAAACAGCATCGTTCCATGCGTGACTTTCACTCAAAGCATCGCCTAAATTGTAATAAGACCAAGAAATAGTGGGATTAAGTTCAATAGCACGTTGGTAAGCGGTAGTGGCAGCTTTCCACTGTTGGGTTTTTAACAGCGCTTCTCCTAAATTGTGGTAAGTCCAAGAGAATTCGGGATTGAGTGCGATCGCCCGCCGATAAGCGAGTGTTGCGGCTTCAAACTTTTGAAGTTTAACTAAAGTCAAAGCTAAGTTATAATGAGACCAAAACAAATCCGCATTTACTGCGATCGCCCGTTCGTATGCAGCCTCAGCTTCTGACCACTTTTCTAGTTGAAACAGAGCATCTCCTAACTTGTGAAAAGCTGCGAAAAAATTCGGGTCTAATTCAGTAGCGCGCTGGTAAGCTGCGGCGGATTCAGACCATTCTTCTAATTGATCGCAAGCTGCACCGATGCTGTAGTAAGACCAAGGAAAATCCGGGTTAATTTCCACAGCCGTGCGGTAGGCTATCGCAGCTTCTTGCCATTTTTCTAAATTGAGCAGCACGCTGCCTAAGTTGTAGTAGGACAAAAAAGAATTGGGATTTAAATCAATACTTTTTCGGTATGCAGCCTCCGCTTCACGCCAGAGTTCCTTAGCTTGCAAAACATTGCCTAATTTGTAATAAAAATCCGAAATCTCCGGCTGGAGTTGAATAGCTTTGCGGTAGTTAACAATAGCTTCGTCCCACTGCTTTAGCTCCCTAGCGGCTTCGGCTATTTTGCAATAAGCTTCGCAAAAGCTCGGGTTTAAATAAATCGTGCGGTGGTAACAAACTAGCGCTTTTTCTGGCTTGTTTTGCGCTAACAAAGTATTACCTAAATCGAGATATTCTTCTGCTATTTCTATCGGTTCCACAATCAGTGCTTGATACCAAAAATCGGCTGCTTCTTCAGCTTGACCGACTTGGGTAAATATCCGGCTCAAATTACGGTAAAATCCTGCAAAGTTTGGTTGCAGGGAGATGGCTTTTTGGTAACAGGCGATCGCCTCTTGCCACTGTTCCAAAGTAGCGCTGAGAGTGCCGAGGTTAGCAAAAGCTTCGGCAAAATCTGGTTGCAGGGCGATCGCAACTTTATACCAATACCTTGCGTCTTCTAGTTTACCCTGAGCTTGCAGCGCCTTTCCCAAGGTCTTGCAAGTCTCTGCTGAATTGGGTTCAGATGCCAAAACTTGTTGGCAAAGTGCGATCGCCCGATCGAAGTTGCCTGTAGCTAAATAAAGTTCTGCCTGTTGCTGAAAATTCACCTGCGCTGTTTCCGAATTCATTTTTTATTTTCCTTTTGAGTTATCATTCCATGTAAAATTATATGCTACACTTTGCCAAATTTCAAGTTTTTGTAAGTAGAGCAACCGAACACAGAATAATGATAAATGTCCGCGAGATTAATATAAACTAGATAATCATAGGTTAACAGGGAGCTAAATAATGTCAACAGCTACTCAAACACCGCAAGTCAGCGTAATTATACCTGTATACAATGGAGCTCGCTACATCGTGCAAGCGGTTGAAAGCGCCCTAGCTCAAACTTTTACTAATTTGGAGATTATAGTTGTAGACGATGGTTCCACAGATCGCACGCAGCAAGTATTGCAGCCTTATTTTGACAGAATTCGCTACATATACCAGGAAAATCAAGGAGTAGCAGCCGCCAGAAATATTGCTTGCCAACTAGCGCAAGGCGAGTTTTTGGCATTTCTAGATGCCGATGACTATTTCCTACCATCCAAGCTAGAGAAACAACTAGCTTGCTTTGACGCTGACCCCGCATTAGATATGGTGCAGACAGGTTGGCTGATGGTCGATGAAACAGGGAAAGATATTTTTGAAATGAAGCCTTGGCAGCAAGCGCATAAATTAGATTTAGAAAGCTTTATTATATTTAAATGCGTGCGTCCGAGTGCGATGATGCTGCGCCGAAAGTGGTGGGAAAAATTAGGAGGTTTCAATGATAATTTTCCCTTGGCTGAAGATTTAGACTTTGCCTTGCGTTTAGCTTTAAAGGGGTGCAAAGCAGTTTGGTTAGAAGAGATTCTTACCTGTTATCGCCAGCACAATTCTAATATCATGTCAAGCGGTTTACCGCTAATGAAGAATACAGAAATTTTGATGAAAGAATTCTTCAATCGACCTGATTTGCCTCAGTCAATCCGCCAGTTAAAAAACCAGGAACGCTATCTATGCTTCAAGTGGCTGGCATGGCGGATGTACCGCGACGGTCATCTAGCAGAGATGGCCCAGTGTTTGGAAAAATCATTGCAATATACGCCTTTTTCTCCCACAAAAACAGTCTTGAATTGGCTGGAAACTTTTAGGATAGCTTCTGAAGAATACGGTGAAAAGTTTGATGCTTATTCGCTGAGTAAGTTAGCGGAATGGCAAGAGATAATTCAGATGGTGATGACTAATCCACCCCAATCTCAACAGAGTTCTATTCCCACACCTTCAAAAGCGCAAGCCCACATTCTACTCTACAACACCGACGATCCGGGGGTGGGAGGCTTAGCGCAGTACAATCATGCCATTCTCTGTCAGTTAGCCTTGTTAGGCTATCGAGTCACTTGCGTGCAAACCAAACATTCTAGTCCCTTGCTTGAGCGAGAACGAGAGTTAGGTATAGAACACTTGTGGCTGGATTTTAGCGGCCATAAAGATTTACAGCGGGTGTTAAGAAATACTCAGGATGCACAAGAGATTTTTGCTAGTAATAAACCGGATCTGATTATTTTTAGCGATGGTTGGCCATTTTCCAATTTTGCAGCTAAACAGGTAGTTATTGAAATGGGAATACCATACATGATGGTGATCGGGTTAGTTATGCCAGAACACGCAACTTTTGCCTGCGGGGATGTAGTGCCTTATGTAGAAGGAGTGCTATACCACTGCCTGCAAGCTAGAGCGGTGATTGTTGGCGCTTACGAACATCTGAATTTATTGTGCCAACATTTCAAGTTGCCAAAAGAGCGAGGACAAGTGATTTACTTGGGGCGTTCTCCTGAATATTTTGCACCTCCTAATGCTGCGGTTCGTCAACGCCTGCGACAAGAAATAGAAATTCCTGAAGATGCGATTGTCTGTTTCACTTCTGCTCGATTGGCATCGATTAAAGGGCATCGATATCAGATTGAAGCAATCAAGCAGTTGCAGCAGTCTCCTGTGTGGTCTAAACTGTATTTTGTCTGGGCAGGAACTGGTGAGGGAAGCGCTGACAATGTAGAAATAGAATTGAGGGAAACTATTGAAGAGTTAGGGGTGAGCGATCGCGTGAAGGCGATCGGACAGCGCTGGGATATCCTAGATTGGCTCGATGCTAGCGACATATTCATTTTGACTTCTGTGGCAGATGCAGCGCCTTCCCTTGCAGTTATGGAAGCGATGGCTAAGGGATTGCCCGTAGTTGCAACGGCTGTGGGCGGCATTCCTGAAGGGCTTGGCGAGACTGGGAAATTATTGCCAGATCCGAATACCGATCCAGAGGGAACCGCGAGGGAATTGGCGAAAACTGTAGAAGCTTGGGCGATGAATCCAGAATTACGGCATCAAATCGGTCAAGCTTGCAAGCAGCGGGCCGAGAAAGTGTTTAAAGAGGAACGGATGTTGGCAGAGTCGATGGAGGCGATCGAAAAAGCTTTACTTTGCGATGATCGCCAAACAGATCCATTTGTTACTCAAAAAAAGGTGCTGAGGTCAATGGCGAAAATAGAAAGCCTGGTCAACTACAGCTCTTTAGTATGGAATGCTTGGCAGGCTTACTGTCAAGAAGATCTAAGTGGAATGCAGAAGTCGCTTCAAGAATCTTTGAAGTACACACCTTTTTTGACTACAGAAACGCTGTTAAACTGGGTAGAATATTTTGTCAACTTTTCGTCAGCAAAAGGGCATTCTTTAGATACATATTCTCTGATAAGCTCCACAGAATGGCAAGAATTGGTCGAGGGCGTACAGGGTCTTGAACCTGTATTTTCTACACGCTAAAGTAATAGATTGACATTTTAAATTGGGATTGCTGTCAGCAGTATAATTGCATCTGCCTTCTGCCTTTTGCCTGACCTCCGTTACATCCGTCGAGCGAATCCGTTGCCGAAGTTCCTTCTTCCTTCCTTATCACCGATAAAATTCATGTCAATAGCAAATCCGGCACCGCGAGTAAGTGTAATTATTCCAGCATATAATGGCGATCGCTACATCGGGCAAGCGGTAGAAAGCGTCATCAGCCAAACCTATAAAAACTGGGAAATTATCGTCATAGACGACGGCTCAACCGACGACACCCGCCAAGCATTGCAGCCTTATGTTGAAAAAATTCGCTATGTTTATCAGGAAAACCAAGGAGTAGCTGCAGCCCGCAACCGAGGAATTGAGGAATCCCGAGGTGAATTAATTGCTTTTTTAGATCAAGATGACTTTTTCTTGTCCGATAAGTTAGCTGCACAAGTTGCGTTATTTGACGCTCAGCCATCACTAGGAATTGTTAATAGTGGCTGGCGGATGGTTAAAGAGCAAGGCGAAAGAATTTTCGATGTAACACCCTGGGAATACTTGCCTCAGCTAGACTTAAAAACCTGGATTGTTTATATGCCCCTACTTCCCAGCGCGATGATGTTTTCGCGGCAGTGGCTGGAACGAGTCGGTGGCTTTGATTCTCAGTATGATTCAGTAGATGATGCCGACTTAATCTTGCGTTTAGCACTATTGGGCTGCGAAGCTGCTTGGTTGCCTCAAGTGACTGTATGCTATCGGCAGCATGGGCAAAATGTGTCCATCCAGAGAGCGCTGAAACAAGCAAATCTTGCTATTAAATTAAAGCAAAATTTATTCGCCCGATCGGACTTGCCAGAGGACCTCCGTCAATTGGAAAAGCCTGCTTTTTATGAGATTATAACATGGATGTCATGGCAACTTTACTACAGCGGCTATCCGGTGCAAGCAGTTGAGTATTACCAAAAATCTTTCCTTTATACTCCTTACTCGCCAGAGAAAACAGTAATTGATTGGCTTGCTCGTCTGACTGCAATTGCTAAATCTTACGGAATTGACCCCGACACTGAATCTTTAAGAAACTTACCAGAATGGAAAAAGTTAATGGTTAGCATACTTCCCCAAAAAACAGCGCGAGTCAGCGTCATCATCCCCACTTACAACTGCGAGCGCTACATTGTCAAATCCATAGAGAGTGTTCTTAGCCAGACTTGTCAAAACTGGGAAATTGTCGTCATAGACGACGGTTCAACTGATAACACTCGCCAAGTTTTAGCACCTTACCTCGATTTAATTCAATACATCTATCAAGATAACCAAGGAGCAGCCATTGCTCGAAATAGTGCTTGCAAGTTAGCAAAAGGGGAATTTTTAGCTTTTTTAGATGCTGACGACTTCTTCTTGCCCGAAAAACTAGAAAAACAAGTAGCTTGCTTTGACGCTGACCCCACATTAGATATGGTGCAAACAGGTTGGTTTATCGTTGGTGAAAAGGACGAAGCCATTTATGGAGTAAAGCCTTGGGAAGAAGCACCAAAATTAGATTTAGAAGCATTTGTTTTCTACAAATCAGTGCGTCCCAGCGCCATGATGCTGCGGCGCGAGTGGTGGGAACGCTTGGGAGGTTTCGATCCTCGCTTTCCGCCAACCGAAGATTTAGATTTTGTCCTACGTTTAGCTTTAAAGGGGTGCAAGTCAGTTTGGTTAAAAGAGATATTAACCTGCTATCGTCAGCACGACAACAATATCATGTCCAACGGCTCCAAATTAATGAAAAATACGGAAATAGTGATGGAGCAATTTTTCGCAAGGCCAGACTTACCTCAGCACATCCGCGACTTGAAACGCGCGGAACGTTACAAGTGTTTAGTATGGATAGCATGGCGGATGTACCGCGACGGATATTTGCCAGAAATGGTCGAAAGTCTGGAAAAATCTCTGTATTACACTCGTTTGACAGGCACTGAAACTGTTTTTAATTGGCTGGAAACTTTTAAGGGGGTTTCGGAACAGTACGGCGACAACTTTGATGCCTATGCCTTAACCAATTTACAGGAATGGCAAGACATAGTGGCGATCGCAGCTAACAATCCTTATCAGTTCCAATCGGCTTCCACTTCAGCTTCTCGGTCGCCCACAAAGCACGTACTGCTATACACAGAAGACTCAGGAGTCGGGGGATTGGCTCAGTTTAACCACTCGCTGATGTGTAAATTAGCTGCCGATGGCTACCGAGTTACTAGCGTTCAAAGCCAAGCTTCTAACCCTTTAATTACTGAACAAAAACAGCTAGGTATAGAACATATTTGGCTCGAATTCGACACGATGAAAGAGTTCTTGCGAATAGCTTACAATTTGGATGATGCTCAAAAAATTTACGCCCAAGCTCGACCGGATTTAATTATATTTAGTGACGGTTGGCCGATGGCTAACTTTGCAGCTAAACAAGTTGCGATCGAGCAAAATATACCGTACATAATCAGTCTGGGTTATATCAATCGCAATTATGAAACCTTCGATCGCGGCGATCAAATTCCCTATTTCGATGCAGTTGCCTACCAGTACATGGTAGCCAAAGCAGCAGTAGCAGTTTCCCACGAGAATTTAAACTTGTTCCAAAGTTTATTTAAAGCGCGTCTAGAACGGGGGAAAGTAATCTATTATGGCAGACCAAATAGTTATTTTGAGCCGCCGAATCTTTCCACTCGCCAACGCCTGCGTCAAGAACAAGGAATCCCCGAAAATGCTATCGTTTGTTTTACGGCGGCGAGATTGACTCCCATTAAAGGATATCAGTATCAATTGCAGGCGATCGCCCAATTAAAAAATCGTCCAATTTGGCCCCAAATTTACTTTGTTTGGGCCGGACCTGGGTCTACTACTCACGACAATATGGAACCTGAATTAAGAGCAACTGTGAGCAAATTGGGAGTAGAAGAACAGGTTAAATTCTTAGGACAGCGCTGGGATATTGCCGATTGGCTCGACGCCAGCGACATCTTTATTTTATCTTCGGAAGCTGAGGGAATGCCACTAGCAATTATGGAAGCAATGGCGAAAGGATTGCCCGTAATTGCCACAGCAGTCAGCGGAATTCCTGAAGAACTGGGAGACACGGGAAAGTTGCTCCCCGATCCTACAATCGACCCAGCAGGCACAGTAAAAGAGTTGGTACAAACGGTGGAAATATGGGCAGAAAATCCCGACTTGCGCCGACTTGCAGGACAAGCGTGCAAAGCGCGAGCCCAAGAACTATTCAAAGAAGAACGGATGCTTCGGGAATATGGAGAAATAATTGAACAGGCCTTTGTAAGTGACGATGAGAGCGACAGTTTCTCTATTAGTCCGAAACTCAAAAAGCAGCTACAGCAAGTGGATAGCCTGCTAAAATACTATTATTTAGTGTGGAAAGCTTGGGAGGCTTACGATCGGGGAGATATGTCCGAGATGGCGAGTAATTTGCAATCGGCTTGGGCCTGCACGCCTTATTTTACCACAGAAACTATCTTTGACTGGGTGAAAAATTTTGGTATTTTTGCTGTGGAAAAAGGAGTTAATTTCGATACCAACGAGCTGATCAACTCCCGATCGTGGCAACAAGTGATAGAATCAATACAGGGTTTTGAAGTGTTTTCATCGGTTCGTTAAAACTGAGCTATTGCAGCATTCTTAGGAACGGGCAAGATGCCCATTCCACAAAACATCAACCAAAGAAAAGATATGCAATTTACATTCAAGTTCCCACGGATTAATAAACTGCTGCCAATTTGTTTAGCTATTGTCACTGTTCTGTTAATAGCCTATTTGGGACAGCCAAGAGCGATCGCCCAACTTCGATCGAACGTTACAGTAGATTTTGGAAAGCCAGCCACCGGTACAATTTCCATGAGTGGCATCCTGCACGGAATCGACACTGCAAAACCGCCGGATAGTTCTATTAAACCCTTGCAGCCCAAACTTTGGCGGGCGGGGAGACTCGATATTTACGATCGAGTAATCGCCAGCGGAGCCGAGTTTCAGTTAGTAGTCAGCGACTTGTGGGGCTACGGTAGCAATCCCAACGGCTGGCCCTATCAAAACTACCCTGCGTGGGAAGCATTCATCCGACAGTTAGCCCAGCAAAATAAAGGCAAGAAAATTATTTGGGATGTATGGAATGAACCCGATTTAAAAAATCCGTTTTGGAATGGAAGCAGAGAGCAATTCTTTGAAACCTACAAAAGAGCTTACAAAATTTTGCGAGAAGAATTAGGGCCGTCAGCAATAATTGGCGGGCCGAGCATTACCAACTACAACAAAGGATATCTGACCGCTTTTTTGAATTACTGCAAAGCGAACAAACTGGAAGTAAATTTCCTAGCTTGGCACGAACTCAATGATACAATGATCTTATTTGTTGACGATCATGTAATTGATGCTAAACGTAATTTCCAGCAAAGTCCCTCTTACAAGGAACTGAACTTGCAAAAAATTTACGTCAACGAAATTGTCGGGAACTTAGCGCAGTACCAGCCGGGGGACATCTTAGGTTATTTGTATAACTTAGAGTATGCAAAAGCTGACGGTGCTTGCAGAGCTTGTTGGGAGAGTAAAGGGCCAAATAAAGTTAGCAATTGCTTCAACAATACGCTGAGTGGGATGGTCACGCCTAATACCTTTGAGCCAAGAGCAGCTTGGTGGGCTTACAAAGCTTATGCTGACGGAGTTAATTCGCGGGTGCAGAGTTGGTCAAATAACAATCGCCTTGTCGCTTTAGCCAGCAAGTCAAATCCTGAAGGTAAAGCACAAATACTTTTAGGTTATTTCGACCCCAATTTTTCCTCAGCAACAACGGTAACATTAACCCTCGGCAATTTGGAGCAGCTAGGTATTCAAAGAGGTCAGAAAATCACTCTAAAATTAGAAAAAATTCCCAACAATCAAGAAGGAGCCGTGCCAAAGCTTGTCACCGTTAAAGAAGAAAGTTTTTCGGTGGGTAGTGGCAGCTTGGCTTATGTTATCCCTAATTTCAACGTCCACGAAGGCTACTTATTGACCGTTAGCAAGTGAGCTAGCTATCCTATTAAATTGTGAACAAATTGTAGGGCCACGGGAGTGCCCATTGGTGTCAACTTAACGTTAAACCGATAGTCCGACAGGGGTTGAAACCCCTGCCTCAAAGCTAAAGTCCTCTAAAAGAGGACTAATGAATTATTCAGTCCTCTTTTAGAGCATCCTACGGGCGTCGCACGCCCGTTATGAAGAAAAGAAACAGTTTCGCTCGCCCAAAAGTTGCTAGCGATCGGATATATTATCCCTGTGTCCCGAGAGTCAGACCGACAAGTCAATGGTGCGATGCGTGAGCCTGATTTAGAGCATGGCCGTGGGCCAGATGATTATGACATTGGTGAAGGGCAATTTTACCCTATCCCGTTGAGGAGAATATAACATCACATCCGCCCACCGCTCGGGACACCTTCTAATTTGATCGCGAAAAGGAGTCATCTAATGATCCGACGCCAGACAAACAAACCTGTTGCGGGTGAAATGTCGAATTTCACACAGATTAACCCAAATGCCGCAGGCATAGATATTGGTTCTGCTGAACATTGGGTTTGCGTTCCACCCGATCGAACGCCACAGAATGTACGTAAATTTAGTTGTTTTACCCCCGACTTAATCGAGATGGCATCTTGGTTATTGGAATGTCGAGTAGACACGATCGCGATGGAATCTACAGGAGTTTATTGGATACCAGCTTTTCAAATTCTCGAAGAAAGGGGTATCGAAGTCAAACTGGTGAATGCCCATCACGTCAAAACCGTACCGGGTCGAAAAACCGATGTTTTGGATTGTCAGTGGTTGCAACAGCTACATACCTACGGTTTATTGTCCGGTTCCTTTCGCCCTGATGACCAAATTTGTGTTCTACGTAGTTACATTCGCCATCGCGATAACTTAATCAAAAGCGGTAGCACCCACCTACTGCGGATGCAGAAAGCATTAACTCAAATGAATCTGCAACTAAATAAAGTCATCAGTGACATCACAGGAGTTACAGGGATGGCAATTATCCGCGCCATTGTAGCTGGAGAAAGGAACCCTCAAGTCTTAGCTGGCTTGAAAAATTCTCGGATTAAAAGTAGTACCGCCGATATTGCTAAAGCCTTGACAGGAGACTATCGAGCTGAGCATATATTTGTGTTAAAACAAGAGTTACAACTCTATGACATCTATCAAGGACAAATTGCTAGCTGTGATGTTGAGATTGAGCGATATTTAGCCAGCTTTGCTTCCGAAGAAAACAATCCCCCACCAACTCCTCCCAAACGCGGTAAAAGAAAGCCCAGAGGTCATGAACCCACTTTTAATTTACGCAACCATTTATATCGAATTAGTGGGGTAGATTTTACCCAAATTCCTGGTTTTGACGCCCTCACAGTACAAACCCTGTTATCCGAAGTCGGATTAGATGCTACTCGTTTCCCCACAGTTAAGCACTTTTGTTCCTGGTTAGGGTTGTGTCCTTCTACAAAAATTACTGGCGGTAAGGTCAAAAGTTCTCACACCCGTCGAGTAGTTAATCGGGCTGCCAATGCCTTCCGTTTAGCTGCTCAATCTTTATCTCGCTCTCAATCAGCTTTGGGGGCTTTTTATCGTCGCTTGCGATCGAGATTGGGTGCCGTTAGCGCTAATACCGCCGCTGCCCACAAGCTAGCCCGCATCTTTTACCACCTCGCTTAGTACAAAAACTGCTTATGTCGATGCGGGTGGCGATTATTACGAACATAAATACCGACAACGGATCGTCTCCAAGCTGGAGAAAACTGCTCAATCTCTTGGGTTTGAGCTCGTTGCTAAACCTCTGCAGTTAGATTGAGTTTCTGAGGAGGACTTTGGCTATTAGACAGGGAATTCATTCCCTGGCGGACTAGCGGGTAGGCGCGAGGACTAGCGGACGAAAAGCTTAATTTGACACCAATGGACACTGCCGTGTCCTTACAAATATATAGATTTTATCTAGGATTATTCAAAGATTTTTGCACAGATTCCAACCACTCTCGGACTGTTTGATTTTCGGATTGTGGGTCGTAGTAACACCCTAATTCATCGAGGATGAATGCTTCTAAATCGGCTGGGGCGATCGGCATTTCGAGCAGTTTGCTGAGTTCTTGCGATGCAGCTTCAACACTTGGGCGCGGTTCGCTGCTGCGGTAGTTGTTCACTACATCGCTGGGAGTGCCAGCTTCTAACGGCCAGTCTTGGTGAAAGTAGGAACTGAAAAATTGGGTTAAATGAGGAAATTGATTGATCATTGGGGATAGGCGGTGAGAATAAAGTATCCGGGAGGTAATTTGGCGCTGCGCTGGAGGACGATTCTCAGGCGAGATGTTGAAGTTGCTTTGGATGCGCGGCGACGCAGAGTAATGCCAATTATTCTGTTGGCATTGTAGTCGATCGTATAACGATTGCCTCGACTTTTCACCCAGGAGTCGATCGCACTTTGATTTCTGTTCATTGCTTCTGCAATAGCTGCTTCGGCCACGGAACGGTCAGTAAAAGAAGATGCGGCAGAAATTCTCGTTTCGCTTGCGAGTCGCTGTGCTAGTTGTGCTTCTGTTTTACCAACGTGTCTCTCTAAAGTGTGTCCTCCTGCTGATTCGTGAAAGTCTAATCCGCCGCCCGGTATGTTGGGAACAAAAGCTATGGTGGTTTGTGGTATTGTTGAGCCTTCCTGTGCAACAACCGTGGCGTAAACACCAGATATAGCCGATTGGAATAATATAATTATGGAGGCGATCGCGCATAAGATACCTAAAAACTTTTTTAGGCGATCGAGTTGATTTTTCATGGCTGTTTAATTTCTTCCTTATATTTAGTAGAAGTGTTGGCTTTTTTTGTCTATTTCCTAATCTACCATTCGTAAGTTAGAAATTGCGCGCAGCATTTAAATATACGATGTGCAGTGCGCGCCCTACTGTTAGGTAGAAATTGCGCGCAGTATTTAAATACATGGTTCTCCGCGCGCACCCTAGGATTATTCATAAATAGAGGTAAATAGAGGGTGCTGGGCGCCCACCCTATGATTATTAAGAATAGTTTGTGATTTCTGTGGTTTACAAAGCTTCACTAAATATGAGAAAACGTTAATAATTCTTTGAATAAATCACTGATGATTGATGATAAATTAATTGATCATCTTTTAAAAATTAAAAAAATGCAAGTAGTTATCCTAGCAGGTGGTCTCGGTACTCGTCTCAGAGAAGAAACAGAATTTCGTCCCAAACCCTTAGTTGAGGTGGGCGGCCATCCGATTATTTGGCACATCATGAAAATCTATGCACACTATGGTTTCCAAAACTTTATTGTGTGCTTGGGCTATCGCGGCAACATGATTAAAGAATATTTCCTTAATTATGAAGCCATGAACAATGACTTTACTATCTGTCTGGGACGGCAAAATACCATCACTTATCACGAGGAACATCTCGAACAAGATTTTAAGGTGACACTGGCTGAAACTGGCGCGGCAAGTATGACGGGTGGGCGGGTAAAACGGATCGAAAAATATATCGATCGCGAGAATTTCATGGTGACATACGGCGATGGAGTAGCTGATGTCGATATTGAGGCCTTGATGGATTTTCACAAGTCTCACGGTAAGCTGGCAACTGTCACTACATTTCGCCCGATTTCTCGCTTTGGAATTTTGGATGTAGACAGCGATAGCCGCGTAGTACAATTTACTGAGAAACCTCAAATCGACGGCTGGATTAGTGTTGGATATATGATATTTAACCGCCGGGTATTTGAGTATTTGGGGGAAGATGATTGTATTTTAGAACAGGAGCCGATGCAGCGTTTGGCGGCAGAGGGACAGTTGATGGCTTACCGTCATGATGGCTTCTTCTTTGCGATGGATACTTTTCGAGAGTACAAGTATTTAAACGAGCTTTGGGATGAAGGGAAGGCTCCTTGGAAAGTGTGGCAATGAGTTAGTTGTTTCATTCTCAGTCAGCCTTTTATGAACGGGCTCTCCGGCCCCTTCCACAATAGATAGAATTTATTGGTTGTGGAACAGGCATCTTGCCTGTTCTTGATCAGGGTGCACAATGTGAGGAAATAAGTAGGGACACGGCAGTGCCGTGTCCCTAACTCTGCTATAAAATAATTATAAAAAATGGATTTTCAAGATATTCTCAACAGCACAGAAACTTACCTACAAAAGTGCGTTTCACCCCACGCGGAAATTATCGACAGCGACTCGGAAGCGCTAAAAACTGCAGTTGCGGGATTGGAAGATCGATCGCTCTTAGCATTGCGAGTTCCCCAAAAATGGGGCGGTGCGGAAATTGCACCGGAGATTTTTTACCAATATCAGGAATTGACGGCTCGATATTCCGGCGCATTGTCTTTCCTGCAAACTCAGCACCACAGCGCCACTGCGATGCTTGCCAACAGCGACAATGAAATGCTAAAAAGCAGATACTTGCCCGCGATCGCCCAAAAAGAGTTACGCTTGGGTATTGGGTTTTCGCATTTGAGGCGATCGGGCAATCCGGCCGTCACCGCAACTCCCACAAAAGCGGGCTATTTACTGTCAGGAAAAGTTCCTTGGGTAACAGGTTTTGGCTTGTTTCAAAAGTTTATTGTAGCGGCGGTACTTCCTGACGAACGCGCTGTTTTCGGTTTAGTGCCTTTTGCCAATATTGAAGGCGAATATGGTAAAATAGCTTGTAGCGAAATCATGCAGTTAATCGCCATGAACTCGACTAATACGGTGACAGCAACTCTAGATAATTGGTTGCTGCATGAATCGGAAATAATTTCAGTTAAACCTGTCGGCTGGATTTCGGAAAACGACACCAAAAATATACTGAATTTTGTTCCGACTACTTTTGGCTGTATTCGAGCCGGATTGGATGTAATTGCAGCAGCGGCGGCTGCTAAGAATTCACCTTTTATAGTGGCGGCTTGCCAAAAACTAGAGCAAAAGCTCGATCGGCTAAAACAGAGTTTCCCACAATCTCAACATAGCTCGAAAGCAGAACAATTAGCGCTGCGAGCTCAAGCCATTGATTTAGCGGTGCGTTGCGGGCACGCTGCGGTTGCAGTTTCTAGCGGTGCTGCTAACGGTGCGGTACATCCTGCCGGAAGAGTTTATCGAGAAGCTTTGGTGTATACTGTTTCCGGGCAAACAAAAGATGTGATGGAAGCAACGCTCGATCGACTAATCCAATTTTAGATTTTAGATTTTAGATTTTAGATTTAGAGTGCAGACGGTCAAAAAATCAACCATGTCTAATAAATAATCAATCTACTTTACCTAATGATATCAAATCCATTCGTATCCGAATTATCCATCCCTCTCTTCTCTAACTCTGCGCCCTCTGCGCCCTCTGCGGTTAAATACTTCAAAAACAATCGCCAACGATATGACAAACCAATTAAACTTAAATAATCTCAAAACGATCGCCTATAGCACAATTGTAGACTTAACCCATGCAATTCACCCAAATATCCCCATTTGGCCGGGAGATCCGGCGGCAGAATTTGAAACTGTATCTCAAATAGAAAAACACGGCTATTTCCTGCGAAAATTCTCAATGGGAGAACACAGCGGAACTCACATCAACGCACCCAACAGCTTTTATGCAGGAGGCGCCAGCATTGATAGTTATTCGCCGCAGTCGCTAGTTGTGCCGGCAATTGCGATCGACATCCGAGAGCAAAGTCTTGCCAATCCCGACTACACTTTAACAATTGATGATATATTGACTTGGGAACGGCAGCACAAACTTATAGAACCGGGAAATCTAGTTTTATTGTATACTGGCTGGCAAGAAAAATGGGATAACGATGGAGCATTTTTCAACCGAGACGATCGCGGGATTTGCCACTTTCCCGGATTTGGCAAAGCAGCAACTCAATTTTTGCTAGAAGAACGCTTTATCGCGGGAATTGGAACCGACACTCACGGAGTCGATACCGGGCGAGATGAAAGTTTTGCGGTTAACAAATTGGTATTGGAAAAGCAGCGAATAGTGCTGGAAAATCTAGCAAATCTCGACTTGTTACCTGCGGAGGAAATCACTTTAGTTATCGGAATCTTGCGCCTTGTGGGAGGTTCCGGTTCGCCCGTGTCGGTGTTAGCTTTTGTTGCTTGAGACGGTAAAATTTACATCTTGCACCATGCTCAAGAACAGGCAAGATGCCTGTTCCACAAAGAGTGAATTTTCTTGTGGAACAGGCATCTTGCCTGTTCCTAAATAGGTAATTGAGAATGGTGCAATATTTCAGGTAAAATTAGATAGAGAGAAGTCGAGTAAAAACAATTAGAATAATGACAGAACTGCCCAAGGATCTCAACGAGGCGATCGCCCAATCCCGCATTGCCACCGCCGCTGCCCTCTCGGACGGTAAAACTCTACTGCAAGTCGAATTAGTATTTCCAGAAATCGCCCTGCAAGCACAGTCTATCACCCTACAATTTCTCCCAGAATTTGAGGAAATCTACCCCGGAGTAAAAGTCTTTTTTCCCGACACCGGTGCGGCAGCCCTCGCGCGTCGCGACTGGGGAGAAACACCGTTTAAAGTCACTGATTTGGGTAGCAGTCGCACCCCTGTTGAAGATAAAATATCACCGGAAGATCAACTTTTCCTTTTGATCAATCCAGCAGCCGTAGAAGTTGCCCAAGTCGAAAAAATTTATATAGCTGCGGCCGGTCGCCCTGTAATTCTACTCAACCCGCGCTTGGAAGATGTTGCCACCATAGGTATAGGCTATGCGGGCCGCCAATTGCGCGATCGATTCCTCAGCAAAATTGAATCCTGCTACTATATCAGACCCCTAGACACTGCTGCTTTATTCCGCTGCTACCCCCAATCGTGGCAAGTCTGGCTGGAAACAAACGACGAATACGAACTAATTTCTGAAACCGCCCAAAAACCTGTCGGAGACGATTTAGAGCGGATTTTAGCAGGTTCTCTCCCAAGCGCCGATCCTGACTCCACCACACCTGCAAAACCCCTAAAAAAGAAAGGTTTTTTGGCCGAACTCCAGACATTCCTCAAAGCTTTGACTCAGTGACCATCGTTAAGGCTCGATCGTATTTTAGGGTGTGTCAGCTAGGATTATTTTCGACTTAATCGGTCGGCTAATCGCTGATGCACTTTAAAGCGTGAAATAACTTAAAGCTTGGCCTCAGTAACAGCAGTTGCAGAAGCACAATTAACAGCTTGCCTGTTTTTCTATCAGTAGCTACGCAAACAGCTACTGGTGAGCTTTACAGAATCTTTATAAAAAGCAGTATAATGGGTGACACCCCTCCACCGTAAAAGAGGGGAGGCAAATAGCAGCAAAATCAGATGCTATAAGCTAGAGATGGGGCTTTTGAGTCAGGGAAGCGGATAAACACAATGGAGCACCGGCGCATTGTTATCGGGGACGTACACGGGCATTACGACGGCTTAATGACCCTGCTAGAGGCACTTGCCCCCGGCTTGGACGATCGCGTCTATTTTTTGGGAGATTTAATTGATCGTGGCCCCAAAAGCGCTCAGGTATTAGATTTTGTGCAGCAAAGCCCCTACCAAACTCTGTTGGGAAACCACGAACAACTGATGCTGGAGGCTTTGTCGGGGACGCCGATGGATATGCGAGCGTGGCAATCTTGGCTCTACAGCGGCGGCGATGCGACAGTAGCCAGCTACAGAGATACAGGGATGATGCCGTATAAACACTTAGAGTGGCTGCGATCGCTCCCCACGCACCTGGATTTAGGGGACATCTGGCTGGTTCACGCCGGCGTTGACCCCCATCTGTCGATCGATGAACAGTCGATCGAACAACTCTGTTGGATTCGCAGGGAATTTCACACCATGTCGAAACCCTATTTTCCCAATAAATTAATTATCACCGGTCACACGATCACCTTTACCTTTCAGGGAGTCAGACCGGGCGAATTAGTCAGGGGCGAAGGGTGGTTGGATATTGACACGGGTGCTTATCATCCCAAAAGCGGCTGGCTGACAGGATTTGACCTCAGCTACCGCAGAGTTTATCAAGTAAATGTATTTAACCATCAAGTCCGAATTTTGCCGTTTGACGAAGTTGTCAGGCAATTGAAGCCGCAGCCGATTGCACCCCCGGAACCTGCGATCGATTCTGTTGTTCAACAGCAGTGTTAAATCAATTTGTAGTTGTAGGGTATGTCAGCTTAAGTTTGATCAATTAAATCGAAATTAACTTGCTTCTGACGTACCCTAGTAACTGGATTTATTTTTTAAGGAACCGCGAAGACGCGAAGATCGCGAAGTAAGAAAAGAGAAGGGAAGAGAAGAGAAAATACTTCTTGCAAAAGTCCTTTTATGCAAAGTTTCGGACGGGCTCTCCGGCCCATCTCACAATAGAAAAAACTTTTTGTGGGATGGGCCGGAGAGCCCGTCCCAGCTATTTCTGAAAGAGGTCTAAAAGAAGAGAGTGCCTGACAGATTTACCTTTGCTACGAACCTAAAAGTCTGCGGATTTCTAGCCTGTAATCCTCATTATCCAAACCTTCACCGCTAGCGAGCTCCGGGTCTATCGCCTGTGAAATAGCAGCAATGCGATCGCCAGTTGCTGGGTGAGTGCTCAAAATGCTCGGAGGAGAAGGCTTATTGAGCAACTTTTTCATAAAATCAACCATCCCAGATTGAGCGTAGCCCGCTCGCCCCATAGTTTGCAATCCCAACTGATCTGCTTCATACTCAGCTTGGCGACTGTGGGGGCGCCGCAAAGCCAATTCCACCCCAATCTGAACCGCCTGAGATCGATCGAGCCCAGTGGCGGAAGCTACGCCTGAAGCTATGGCCATTTGACGCATTTGTTTAATCGCGTGGCGAGCATTAATGTGAGCGATTTCGTGGGCGATCACACTTGCCAATTCTGCCTCATTGTCCGCCGCCGTCATCAAACCTTTATTCACATAAACAAAACCGCCCATAGTTGCAAAAGCATTAATCGTGTCGTCGTCAATCACTTGAAAAGTATAAGGAATATTTGGGCGAGTGCTTTCTTGAGCGAGTCGTTGACCGATGCGGTTGATATATTCTGTAGTGTCCCGATCGCGGTCAATCTTAAACTCGCTGTTCGTTAACTGCTGATTAATTTGTCTGCCAATAGTCACCTCTTGGCGATCGGACATATTCGACAATTGAATAACTTGAATGCCCCGAAAAATTAGTTCAGGCAAAGAAAATGCTTGCGTCGGTTCGGGGGAAAGCACCCAGATACCCGCAGCCACAATCAGGGACAGAAACAGATAAATCCCCCGGCCACAAGTACGCCGGCAAGTCAACCAAAAACTTTTTAACATGATTGATACGTGGGAGAAGTTAGATAAAATTTGAGGAAAAACTCGAAAAGTCACTCAATAGGCAGACGCAATTTGAGGCTGCTTAGTTGCTATTCTAGCTTTTTGCCAATTTTTCACCGCCCCACCAGCTTCTGGGCGATCGAGCCCAAGGCCCACGAACCGCCGTCAACTGCCTTCTGGGTTAAGTGCCCCAGTCATGCGGATTTTGGGCGATCGTTGTGGTAATATCTTTTAGCTTCAGGACTTATGCATCAATAAAGTATGTCATTGCCAGCGGTAGCTCAGCAATAGCAGCATCTGTTTTTCATCGATGTCTGTGTAAGTCCTGAGCTTGTAAACATACTCCTGTCGCTATCAGTATAATAGGCGATTATGAAAATTTTGGATTCTCAAGGCCGGCTGTTCGGCAAACTCAGCATTCTAGACGTAGCTGCCGCTCTGATCGTACTGCTAGTTGCAGTCGGAATCTTCTTCTTTCCCGGCACTTCTGGCGGTTCCGTCGCCCAAGTCGGCACCAGTATCAAACCTGTAGAAATTGATGCAATTGCGATCGGTCTCAAAGGAACAAACGTTCAAGATTTGTTCAAACCAGGTGATAAAATCAATGTGGTGATCCGCAATCAACCCTCCGGTCAGATTACCATCAAATCTGTCAAAACTCTCACCAGAACCCTAGCAGTTCCTCAGCCCAACGGCACTGTGAAAGCTCTCCCAGATCCCAGAGAAGAAGAAGCCTTCAGCAAAAATATGATGTTTACCTTAGAGGGAAAAGGTCAACTTACTGAAAATGGCCCGGTTTTAGGTAATACGAAAGTCAAAATAGGCACTACGCTAGAGCTTGAAGGCAACAAGTACATTTTCAACGCCAGCGTTATCGACGTGCGAGTAAAAGAATAATTAGTAGTCATTAGTCATTAGTCAGTAGTCATTAGTCATTGCTAATAGGGAAGGGGGAAGAGGGAATTCATATTCCTTCTTCCTTCTTCCTTCTTCTTCCTTCTTCCTTCCTTCTTCCTTCCTTCTTCCTTCTTCCTTCTTCCTTCTTCCTTCTTTACCCTTCCGAAAGCAATTTTAAGTATTGCCGAATTAAGCCAATCGTGACAGCCGGAATTTCTAACTGCGGAGTCAAACCTACGTTTTCCAGAGGTTGAAAAACTTTGATTGCTTCGGGGTTGAGATTTGCCAACCGCTGGCCGATATCGGGCCCGGTAAACTGCGATTTTTCTCCCCAAATAATCGCTGTCGGCGTTGTTAGCTGAGTGATGTACAGCGACAAATCAAAGCACAAATCTCCCCGCACAAAAGACAGGGCGGCATATTCTGCATTGGGTTCCAAAGCAGATTGGAGGTAAGCATCAACAATTTCTTGGTAAACGCGACGCGAATCGGCAAATTGGCGTTGTTCTAGGAAGCTACGGATGCCGCCGTCTGTGGCGATTCCGGTACTGTAGAGCAAGCGATCTAAAATCGGCGTGTTGACTAGCTTAGCGAAGAAACTTGTGCCGTAATCTTGTCCGAAGTCCGACAAACCGCTGGGTATGGTCAAAATTAGGGATTTGAAGAGATCCGGCCGTGCGATCGCCGCTCGAATCGCGATCGCCCCTGTCAGCGAAGAAGCAATCACCTCTGTCGGACTGCCGCAAGTTTTTTCTAGAAATTCGATCAAAGTTGTGATATAATCTTCAACCTGATAATTTCTTGCCGGATGTTCCGATCGCCCCCAACCGATTAAATCCGGTGCTAAAATTCGATATTCTGCAGCAAAAGCCGGATAAACTTTCGACCATTCGTAGGCACTCGACCCGCCGCCAAAACCGTGAAAAAATACTAAGTTTGGTTGATTTTCCGAAGTTGAGGTCGGCAACCCCATCCAAGGCATTTTTTCAGCAGTGTAGTAAACCATTCTGCCGAGAGAAGTAACTATTGATCGCTGACCGAAGCCGAGGGGTACAAGCATAAACTAACCTTAATCGCTGTTATATTTTAGATTCTTTTCCGTTGCCCCGTCTTTGTTTAAAAAACTTGCAAAGATGGTGGCGTTTTTGTAAAGATTGAGTAATGATTTAAATCTATTTTAGTACAGGTGAAGCGTGAAACTACAGACAGCAAGTAAGTTTTGCGATTTGGGCAATTCGGCTGTGTAGTTATCCTTACCGTTGCAAACTAGCGCCGATCGGAGATAATAGCAAAATGATGGGTAAGACCCCTCAACAAAATAGAGTCTGTTCGCCAACCGGGAAAGCAGGCGCTCGGAAAGGAGGACTATTAGAACTCGCTTTCAGGCAGGCGGCAGGTTTGCCGACGCTCGCCAATCACAAATCATTAATCACGATATTTTGCGGAGCAGTGGCTTTTGAGGTCGAAAGTCTTTGTTGGAGGGCGGGCGATGGGGTTTCGATTCCTAATTGCAGGTTTGGCAATCACGGATCTCGCCGTTATCAATTCCAAAACACAAGAAACAACTAATCTCAGGGAGGTCTACTAAAATGCAACTGCTCAGAAAAAGGGATCGCGAGGGTTTTATGGTTGATGCGAAAAGTCTTCAATCTGACGGGTTGGCAGAATTTGACACAGCCTGTCGAAGCATGGATTTAAACGGCAAAAAGTCTTTTGTCGCCACTCCAGAACGCTCAGGCGCAGGTTCGGATGTGCGATCGCGCGCCACGGTACCTGCGATAGTCCGCGTAGCTTTAGAAGACTTGAAATGTTTTGAAGTAGTAGAACACCAGTTTGCACATTGGGGGGTGACTTTTAGCAATGCCGTTGCCATCCAACCTTCAAATCCAGCATTTGTCACGGGTTCTGGGGCAACAGTGTTAATGGGGGCCCCCAAAAGCGGACTGATAGAAGTAACTTTTAAGTATCCAGTTCGCTGGGTGTCAGGACTTGTCACCAGTTCGCGACGAACTGTTTTATCTGCTTGTGACATTGACGGCAACCCAATTGTTCAGGATGAAATGCCGGCGCCCAATCTGGTCGGGTCTAATTCTCCGATCGCCCCTAGGGCTCCCCTGCGCGTAAAAGCTCCGAATATTCATAAAATTACTTTTTACGCTTTTGACGGTCAGCTAATAGTCGATGACTTGATGTTTGGATTTTAAAGCCATGCCATAAGTAGTGTCCCAAGTCTGCAAACCTTCGAGAAGGGCATTGCGGACTACAGCTTCTGGTTCCCGACTCAGCATCAGGCGAAAGCACTCGGCAGCGCGGGAACGGGCAATCGAACTTTTGACAGAGCTCACAGGACCAAACCCACCCTGATTCACCAAATCGGTCATTTGCCGCACAGCAATCAAACGCTTTACGGGGTCAGCATCAGTCAAATCCGCCAAGATGCGATCGAGCGCCACTTCATCTTTTGCTGCCCCCAGGCTCAACCCTTGCCGCAGCAACACCCCTGCAATTGCGATCGTACCCAAATTCTGCAAAATTAGGCTCAAAGCCATCCAGGGGCTCTCGGAGTCCGCCCAAATTGCCAAACTCATGTAAGCGCCCAAGGTAGCAATGCCGCCGGTGCCGACGGCTAAAACGAACCGACGGTTCGGGCCCTCCCAAAATTGCTCGCCTTTTGCCCGCAGCAATTGCCAGTCCCACGACTGCCCTCGGTAAACTACCATCATCGCTGCTATCCCCAGGCCTGTCGAAAACAGTAACTGACTGTTCCACCACCCCCAAACTGCTGCCAGGGTGACAACTGCCAGCCAACCTTTTGATCGAGTCAAATGCTCTAGCAGCCACTTGAGAAGAGCAGTAGAAACCACAGGCGATCGGGTCCAGGAGGTCTTGCCATCTACCCTCCGGCGTCTTGTTTCGGCAGTGCGGCCTGTGACTGTTGGGGTTGCCGGCGGGCGATCGTCCGAACTAAATTCTCTCAAAGCTTGACCATCAGTTATTTCTAAAGACAGGTCGCTCAAGGGAAGATTACCGAGTTCCAAAGTGCGATCGGACACTTTCACAGGCGATCTATTCAGCTTGGTTGTAGTTTTTTTAACTTGATTCATACTGACTTTTTTGAAAAATAACTTAAAGTTATTCAGGCTTTTTTAGCACTGATTTAGATTCTCGGCAAACAAGAGTCTAAGCTTCTATGATACCGGAAATTCAACCCTGTGGCGAATACCACAACTGCGCCGAATTCCGAGAAATCCTTACCAACAATAGAGCTATTGAAGATTGTTGAGAAAAGCACTACAGGTTAACAGGGAATATTTCAGCATCACTCTTGAGACAGAATGGCGATCGGAGTTGGCATGATGGCAAAAAATCGAAATTTTTTAATTTCCGAAAATAGGGGAATTTTGAGTGATTCAATTCGTCCGCCAAGAAATGCACGACGAAAATTTAGCCCTTTGCCCGCAGGCCCGGACTCTCGCTGCTACCCCGGTGTCAGATGAGGCTGGGTTCAGCTTGACCGCTAGCGGGACGAACCGCAGCCTCCGGGCGGGCCGAGAATCCAGACACAGACAGTATTGTTGGATAATTAGCAGGAGCATTCTTAAACTGCTAAGATTTTTGAATCAATGGGAGTTGAGCAAGGTCATCATCCGGGTTCCAACCGGTAAAGCAGCAAGGCAAGCAACCGACCGCGCAATCCGGTTCGGCAAGTGCGGAGGCGGGAGAAACAGCGGCTTTTGACCAAACTCAGACAGAACTGATGCCCCAAAGTGTGTCTGTGGAGGTTAGGCTAGTGAAGAGACGAAAAGAATAGTTACGATCGAGACTTCATTAGTCTACCTTGTAATTTATTGCTCAGTTGTCAAGCCCAACATTTTTACATTCTCGCGATGAGCGAGACTCTTGGCACTTCCAACAAGTGGGGAACTCGACCATCAAAGAGCTTGGGTTTGATGGTAAAGCCCTTAGTAATATGTAAACACCTTATCGATAACTCGCCAACTCGCCGGAACAATCTTGCAAGAAAACCCATGTCTAGTATGCACAACCAATTCACGGTTCACTTCTGGGGCGTTAGAGGTAGCATAGCGTCTCCCGGAGCCGAAACAGTACGTTACGGGGGCAACACGCCCTGTGTAGAAATGCGAGTGGGTGACAGTCGCCTAATTTTCGATGGCGGTACTGGATTGCGGGTTTTGGGACAAACTCTCCTGTCCCAGATGCCCGTAAAAGCTCATATGTTTTTTACTCACTCTCACTGGGATCACATTCAAGGATTCCCATTTTTTGTCCCAGCTTTTATTCCTGGGAACTGCTTTCACATCTATGGGGCTATTGCTCCTAATAAGGCTACTATCCAGCAGCGCCTGCACGACCAGATGCTGCACCCCAATTTTCCGGTACCCCTGCAAATTATGGGGGCAGACCTGAAATTTAACGATATAGAAGTGGGCAAACCGCTGGAACTCGGAGAGATTAAGGTGGAAACTGCTTTGCTGAACCATCCCGGTGAAGCTATAGGCTACCGCGTAAACTGGCGGGGGTATTCGGCTGCTTACGTGACTGATACCGAACATTTTCCCGATCGTTTAGACGAAAATGTGCTGTCTTTGGCTCAAGATGCTGAGGTGCTGATTTACGACGCTACTTATACCGATGAGGAGTATTATGCGGAGAAGAGTAGCAAGGTCGGCTGGGGACATTCGACTTGGCAGGAAGCGGTGAAGGTGGCAAAGGCTGCTAATGTCAAAAAGTTGGTGATTTTTCACCACGACCCGCTGCACAATGACGAGTTTTTAGACAGGGTGGGAGAACAAGTGGCTCAAAGGTTCCCGAATAGTTTGATGGCGCGGGAAGGTTTGTCGTTACAATTGCTGCCTCCTGATAACGATTTGTCTGAAGTGTCGGTGCAAGCGCCTCAAGTGCCTGTCTGATGGATTTGAGATTGCCCGATGGTTCTGAAATCTTGAGGTCGGAAATCTCAAATTTAAGTTAGGGCTGACCTCAGAGACGGATACAAGCCCCCGGCTTAAGTGGTGGAAAACCAAAAAGTTTAGACCAAAGTTCAACCTTCCAGATTTATCTGTGGAGTCAAATCTAAAATCTAAAATCTAAAATCTAAAATCGACTGGCGATCGCAATCTGGCTAAGTATGTCAAAATTTTAAGCGTGTGGGTAACTTCTTCTTGTACCGCTGCTCTGACTCCAACTTCTGTTGCCTTGGGAAACTTTGATGGTTTGCACCTAGGGCATCGACAAGTCGTGCAGCCAATTTTAAATCGATCGCCTGGGCAAAATTCTGCGACGGTTTTTGCGTCGGGGCAAAACTTGCGCTCAAACGTTGGCACAGATCAAAATTGGGAAACTGAATATCCGGCGACCTGCGACAATGACTCAGCAGCACCGCCGGATCGAGCCGACAGCCACCATAATTTCGATGGTTTGATAGGCCCTAGGGCAGAGGGCAACAGCCTTTCTGGGATCGATTCTGATGGGGTCGATCGACTTTACAGCACTGTGGTGACATTCGATCCGCACCCGCAAGAATTTTTTACGGGTCAACCGAAAAAACTTCTGACGCCTCTGGCAGAAAAGGTAGAATTGCTCGCAGCAATGGGCGTCGAGCAACTTGTTCTGCTGCCGTTCGATCGAGAATTGGCGGCTTTGACTGCTTGTGAGTTTGTCGAGGAAATTCTGGTGCGGCAACTGCAAGCGAGTCGAATTAGTGTGGGGGTTGATTTTCGGTTTGGACGGGGACGCGCTGGGACGGCTGTGGATTTGCAGTCGATCGCGTCGGGTTACGGTATTGATGTTGCTCTTGTACCCCTGCACAATTGCGGTGAGGGCGATCGGATCAGCAGTTCTGCAATCCGCCAAGGTCTGGCATCCGGCGACCTCACAAGAGCGAATCAGTTGCTGGGGCGACCTTACAGTTTAGTCGGGACTGTGGTTGGGGGACAGCGGCTGGGTAGGACGATCGGATTTCCTACTGCTAATATCGAACTGCCGCCGGAAAAATTTTTGCCACGTTTTGGCGTGTATGCGGTGCGAGTCTCGCTGAAGCATGGATGGGAAAAGATGAAAGAGGAAAGTTCTTCCTATCAGCGGGAGAATCCCAAATCTCTAATTACCGGCAAATCATCAAATTTATCTTTTGTCAATGGGGTGATGAATGTTGGCTGCCGCCCGACAGTAGACGGCCTGCAACCCACTGTGGAAGTTCACCTGTTAGATTGGTCTGGGGATTTGTACGGTAAAACCTTGAGCGCGAGTTTGGTAGAGTTTTTGCGACCCGAACAAAAATTCGCTTCTCTGGAAGCTCTCAAAACTCAAATTCAGGCAGATTGCGATATTGCTAGAAGCGTATTAGCTGCTAAAGTCTAATAATTATGTGATCTACAACAAGCGATCGGTTTAAAAAATGGTGCAAGATGAGTCAGACTAAATTCTAGTTGTACAAATACGAAGTCCGCAAGGCAAAGACTTAAGATTTTGGCAATCTTGATATCTTTTCAACAATTAGCAACTAGCAATTAGCAATTAACAATTAGAAATCAGGGATATGAGACAACATATTGAGCGACTCAAACAAAATCTAGGCAAAACTATGGTCGGCAAAGCGGATGCTATTCGCTTAGTGCTGGTAGCGGTGCTTTCGGGCGGACACGCGCTGCTGGAAGACGTGCCGGGTGTGGGAAAAACGCTGCTGGCGAAGTCTTTGGCGCGATCAATCGATGGGAAGTTTCAGCGGATTCAGTGTACTCCCGATTTGTTGCCAACGGATATCACGGGTACCAATATTTGGAATCCTAGCAGCGGGAAGTTTGAGTTTTTGCCCGGCCCAGTTTTTGCTAATGTTTTGCTTGCTGATGAAATCAATCGGGCGACACCGCGAACTCAGTCAGCTTTGCTGGAAGTGATGGAAGAAAAGCAGGTGACAGTAGATGGAGTTTCTCGGAATGTTCCGGCGCCGTTTTTTGTGATTGCGACTCAGAACCCGATCGAATATCAAGGCACTTTTCCGCTGCCGGAAGCGCAGATGGATCGGTTTACTTTGTCTTTGACTTTGGGCTATCCCGCTGCGTTGGAAGAGTTGCAAATGTTGGAACGGCTTTCTGATAGTTTTGCTGTTGAAGATTTGCAGCCTTGTATTTCTTTGGAAGAAGTGCAGGAATTGCGTCGTTTGTGCGCTGGTGTGAAGGTGGAAGGCTCTTTGAAACAGTATATTGTGGATTTGGTGCGATCGACGCGGGAGGATGAGGAGATTACTCTGGGGGTGAGTCCCCGGGGTGCGGTGGCTTTGCACCGGGCGTCCCAGGCATTGGCGTTTATGGAGGGCCGGGATTTTGCTACCCCGGATGATGTGAAATATTTGGCGCCGCACGTACTGTCTCACCGGTTGATTCCGGCGGGGGGAAGGAGGGCTAAGACGATTGTTGACAAGTTGTTGCGATCAGTTCCTATTCCTTAAAAAGTTTGTAAGTAGGTGGCTTTAATTAAAGGAACGGGCAAGATGCCCGTTCCACAAACAATTACAGCTTAATTAAAGGAACAGGCAAGATGCCTGTTCCACAAACAATAAAGAATTACAGCTTAATTAAAGGAACAGGCAAGATGCCTGTTCCACAAACAATTACAGCTTAATTAAAGGAACAGGCAAGATGCCTGTTCCACAAACAATAAAGAATTACAGCTTAATTAAAGGAACAGGCAAGATGCCTGTTCCACAAACAATTAATTTTCCTGTGGGGAGTAGGGTTTGGGCATCCTGCCCGCCCTTGAAAGACTTATTAATAATGGTGCAAGATGTCAGTTAATCAATAGGTTTTGCACCATTCTCAAGCACTCTCAAACAGCGCGACTAATTTTTTTGCCTCTAAATCAACATTGTGTTGTTGAGCAACCCGTTCTGCTCCTGTTTTCCCCATTTGTTCTAGTTTTTCTAGAGGTGCTTCCAATACCGCGCGCATCGCTACGGCTAATGCTTCTGCGGAACCGGGAGGAACTAACCAACCGCAAACACCGGGTTCTACGAGTTCCGGGATGCCAGCAACATAAGTGCTAATTACGGGCCGATTGAGAGCGAGGGCTTCCATAATTACGACGGGCAAACCTTCAGCAAAACTAGGCAATACCATTGCCCGTGAAGCTAAAATCTCTTGCTGAACTCGATCGCCACTGGCCCACCCGGTAATTTCTATATGGTTTTGCAGGCCGAGTTGCAGAATCTGCTTTTCAATATCCGATCGCAGCGGCCCGTCTCCTACGAGTACCAACTTAAACTCTAAGCCTTGAACTGCTAGCAAGTTAGCAGCTTCTAGCAATAACAAATGACCTTTTTGTTCGCTGAGTCTGCCAATGCAAGCTAAGCGGGGTGCTGCGGGGATGGGGACGTAGGGTGCAGCTAAAAATGCAGCATCTAGGCCGCAGTGTATGACGTGAATTTTTGACCAAAAAGTTCGATCGCACCACCGAAAAAGCTGACTTTTACCGAAGGAACTAACTGCTGCTACAAAGGTCGATCGTTTAATTTTTTCGTCTAAGGAAAGAAGTGTCGCTTTATCAAATTCTTCAGGGCCGTGAACCGTGAAACTGTAAGTCGGGCCGCCAAGCACGCGGCACAGCATTGCGACTGTTGTGGAATTTGTCCCGAAGTGAGCGTGAACGTGTGCTGTACCGGATTCTGCAAACCAATTTAAAAGAATGCAAGCTTCTGCTAAATAAGCTAGATGCAGCAAAATCCCCCGTTCCGAGTGCCAGCCAACTTTGAACATTAACCGCACAGCTTCGATGAATCGAATGGGTCTAGTTGCAGCAACGCGCAGCAAACCCCACGCTAACCCCTGTACACCAACTCCTAAGATTACTTTAGTCGATTCTTGCTCTAGTTTGTCGGCTTCATCAACGAGTTCTGACTCGCAGGAGCGGATCGAAAAACGTGCGACTTTCATGCCACATTTTTCAACGGCTAGCACTTCTCTGCGGACAAAGCTGTGGCTGACTTTGGGATATTGGTTGACTAAATAAGCGATGTTCATGAACGGGGAGAAAATTATATGGTAAAACTTAGATTAGTTTAGCCTTTGGCTGCATTCGGTGGGCAACAAATTTAGCTGATTTGTTGAGCTTATTTGAGCAGGGGCGAAGGGCGATCGCTTTTGGCGGGATGGCGGAAGTGACAGCGGGGCGATCGCTATTCCGGCGAGAGGAAATCAATCCACACATTTTACATTTTTAATACAATAGTCAGGACTGTTTTTAGGTAGTAGTCACAAACCCTTGATTTTCACGCAGGCAGATCGAGCGCGATGAAAGCCTTTTTTTAGGGTTAGCAATCAAAAACTCTCTCAAGTGTTTTCAGATGCAAATCACTCGAAATCAGGTTTAACAGCCCCCAGATTGCCTCAATAATTGGTAATTATTCAACCTGCAATTCCATCTAATTTCCTATTGTCACCTAAATTTTCCAAAAAATCACCAGCTCGAAAAATAATCGCCCAAATCCCCAAAAAACCAGCAACTCTCGCAACTCTCACAACTCCCCCAACTCTCGCCACCAAAGATTTTTCTGAGGCGACTTGCTCTGCATCTACCCAAGATGACAGCAAATAAGGTAAAGTAAACGGCACAAGAGTCTAGAACTCTCCAACTGCCGCAACTCGGCAAACCCGCCCCTGACCAGCAAAACTGGCCGATACAGGCGGCATTAACCGCTAACCGTCAACCTCTAACAACCGAGAAAAATGCAAACCTACTACTACGTTTTAGCCAGCCAACGCTTTTTGCTAGAAGAAGCCCTAGATGAAGTGTTTAAAGAAAGAACTCGCAACTACAACGAACAAGAAAAACAAATAGACTTCTGGTTGGTCAAACAGCCCGCTTTCCTAGAAGCACCGACAATGGCAGAAGTTAAAGCAAAATGCCCTCAGCCAGCCGCCGCTATTATTTCTACCGATCCAGTCTTCATCACCTGGTTGAAACTGCGCTTAGAATATGTACTGACAGGTGAATTTCAAGCACCGTCAGCAACTATTCCCGATGCCCTCGCATCCCTACAGACAGCATGACTAAAATAGCCAAATATCCGACCAAACAACTAACAACAATTAGGGGTAAATTGTACAAATTTATTTTGTCTCTCCCCCTATTTTCTGCTACTTCGCTCGCCCTTTTGGTATTGACAATTTTATCGAGTTCTGTTAAAGCTCAGTCGAGCTGCCAACCGCCCCAGCCCGATGAATATCTACTGTTAATTGTCACCCAAACACCCGAACAGCAAGAAAGAGCAAAACGCTCTTTTCCTGGAAATACTAACAACACAGTGTGTCGGTACATCAATGACACGGTGACGCGAGTTGGTGGCTTTCGCGACTCGCAAATCGCCAGCGATTGGGTTAAATACATCGAAGATGTTGTCGGATTGCAAGCTTACGTAGTACGATCGCCCGCAGCGGCACTACCCCAAAATTTGCCAGTCTACAACCCTCAGCCAGCACCAGGTTTTGAACCAACCACCAATCCTGCAACCGGAAATCTTGACTTTAATCCCCAACCCCTCGGCCCTGGTTATGCAGTGTTAGTAGATTACTTCAACCAACCGGAATTAGCAGCCCAAGTCAGACAAGCATTAGGCACGCAAGTAGGCTTAGCTTCCTACGGCCAGCGTCCCTTTTTATTCGTCGCTTATACAACGGATCAAAACGCCGCTACTGCTGCGGTAAAAGCATTGAGCGATCGAGGTTTTTGGCCGATGTTAGTAGACAGCCGCCGAGTTACCGTAATTGCTCCCGCTGTTCGCTAAAAGATAACCTACCCCCACGATAATTCGGAGCGTGAAATCGCTACTACACAAACTCTCGTCCTAGCAGAGGGGGACTAATAACAATTATTGTTGTTGTTGATACTCTAGCGGGCTGCTTCCTAGCTGACTTTCGGCCCGCTTTTTTGCTTCCATTGCGGCTCGGTAATCCGGTTTGTAGCGAATTGCTTTGTCATAGGAGGCGATCGCATCTTCGTATCTTTTTACCGCCACCAGTGCATTGCCGCGGCTGTACCAGGCTTCCGAGTAGTCAGGCTTGACATAGACAGCTTCATTGTAAGAGACAAGCGCATCTTCGTACCGCTTTAAATTGGACTGAGCATTGCCTCTATTGTACCACGCTTGATATTCTTTCGGGTTTAAATCTAAGGCTCTGTTATAACACTCAATTGCTTGTTCGTACTTGCGTAATTCGTGATATGACCAACCTAAATTGTACCATGCTTGATAATAATCAGGTTTTAATTTGACAGCTTTTTCGTAAGCTTCTACCGCTTGTTCATGCCTCCGCATTTTCAGCAAAGCGATGCCTTTACTGTACCACCCTTGATAAAAATTGGGCTGAAACCGCACGGCTTTTTCGTAGGCTTCAAAAGCTTCTTGGTTTTTGTTTAATTCTAGGAAAACATTGCCTAAGTTGTACCAAGCTTCATAATTATCGAATTTGATTTCAACGGCTTTTTGATAGGATTCAACGGCTCGATCGTACTGTTTTAATTTTTGGTAAGCTTGTCCCCGATTGTACCAAGCACCGTACAAATTGGGCTGAAATTTTACAGCTTTTTCGTAGGAGACGATCGCCTCTTCGTACCGCTGCGAATCTAAGAGAACATCGCCTCTGCCTTCCCACGATGCGGCATAGTCGGGCTGGATTTTCAAAGCGTTATCAAAAGATGCGATCGCCTCTTGAGACTGTTGCAACTTCTCCAAAGCATAACCGCGTCCCGTCCAAGCTTCCAAGTATTCCGGCTTTAATTCTATGGCTTTATCATAAGCTGACTGCGATTCTCGATATTTTTTCAATTCATATAAAGTTTTGGCTTTTTCCTGCCAAACTTCCGCGTAGTCATGCCTGAGAGTTATTGCTCGCTCATAAACTGCCAGAGCTTCTTCAAATCGGTTTAAATTGTAAAGAGTATTGCCTCTGTTGTACAGGTCAGTTGCATTTGCAGAGTTAAACGTGTTTACACCATAAATTGATGCTATAATACTGATGCCAATTAAACTGGTGATCGACAATATTTTTAAATACAGTTTTTTTCGAGATTTGAGCGGCATCTTCGCAGCAGCCACCGGAGGCAATACAGGAACTGTACCGCTGAAAGAATTTTTCAATTCTTTAATAGCTTGCAGCGTTTCGCCGGCACTAGAATAACGTTGCCGAAAATCGTACTTTACCATCTTATCTAAAATAGTCGCAAATTCAGGACTGACTGATGTTTTGTCCTGCCAAATAATTTCCTCTGTATCGGGGTCTTTTGGCATTTGGTGAGGATTTATGCCAGTGAGGAACTGAATTGCGATCGCACCGACGGCATAGATATCGCTGCTGAGTTTCGGGTTGCCGTGAGCTTGTTCACTGGGCATATAACCGGGAGTACCGATGCTGACACTCAAGCTATTCTTGGGCTGAGGATTGGTGATTTGAGTAGTAATTTCTTTGACTGCGCCGAAGTCAATTAAAACTAATTTTCCGTCTCTATCTCTGCGGAGGATATTGCGGGGATTGACATCGCGGTGAATCACATTTTGCTGGTGTACAAAGTCTAAAATTTCGAGAAGTTCCTCCAATATACAAATCACTGCATCTTCCTGCATGACTCCTGCTGTGCCCGGAACAACTGACGTAATTTCGTGACTTAAATCGTGGCCTTCTATAAATTCTTGAACTAGGTAAAACTCTTGATTCTCTTCAAAAAAAGCAAAAAGTCTGGGAATGCGATCGTGATTTCCCAACTTGTACAAAACTTGTGCTTCAGTATCAAATAAACGTCTTGCTACCTGTAGAGTTTCGGGATCAGTTGCGTGAGGTTTAAGCTGCTTGACGACGCAGAGGTGATTGCCTGGTAGCTGCTTATCTTCAGCTAAGTAAGTTTGAGCAAATCCGCCGCCTCCCAAGTGACGGATAATACTGTAGCGACTGCTGAGTGTGATTCCAAGCATGAGATTTACCTAATATTTCCTAGTCTGTGAACTACGCACCTTACTTTTATTTAACTGGTAGGGTGCGTTATCAACTTATTGAGAATTATCTTCCAACCAATTACTCAACTCTTCCAAGTTTGAAAAACCCCATAATGCGTTTACTAAACTTTCTAATTTGTCGCTCGATAACTGCTGAATACGCCTTTCTATATCGGGGTTTAGTTGACCTAAAAGGCGATTCAGCGAAAGCATAGTTAACTCTATTTGTGCTTCTTGTCTGCCTTCTTGTCTGCCTTCTTGTCTGCCTTCTTCCCTGCCTAAAGCCACGGAACTCTGCTGATCTTGAGCAAAGAACTCTTGCTGCTGTAACGTGTTCAATTCCTCCAGTGTCAAACTCACTTCATTGGCAATTTCAAAAGCTTTCTGAATTTGCGGTACTGTGGCCATTGTTTGAGGTACTTCATCCAAAGTGCCCGTGGTTTTGATAAAGTAAATCCACTTGTCAGTAATATTTTCCAATTGCTCCAATTCTTTTTTGAATTTTGGCAACTCTACAAATACTAACTCAATGTCATTTTGTATATAATCAGACAAACGTTTTTTTTCTTTGAACACAAAATGAGAAATTACATCGTCATGTCCACTAAACATTTCAAAATCTGTGATCTTCAAAGCAATCACAGGTCGCAATTCTTTGTATAATTCTCCTCTTGTTAGTTGCAGTGCATAAGTTTTTGCTGCATTGTATAAAACTCGCTTGCCAAATGCCTGCACTTTCAAAACTTGCATTTCAATAATCACAAATGTGCCATTATTAAGTAGCGCTTTGACATCTAAGTAACTATTTTTAGCTCCAGCTACTTGAGGGCCAAGATAAGGATCGAGGATTTCCAAGCTTTGAATTATGGATTCTCCTTCATAGAGTAGGGCATTTAAGAAACTAATCAAAATCTCTGTGCTTTGGCTGGAGCCAAATATTTTCTTGAATGCAAAATCAATTTTGGGATTGATAAATTTCATGTTATTTTTCTCCTTAGACATTGGTATGGTGCGCGCTGCACACCATACTTTAATTTTACTTTAAACGGCTTTCAAAATCTCGTCATCGACTGAAAAATCTATCTCGGCTTGATCCCGCCCCGAAACTACATAATCATTCTGAAAAGAATCTTTCAATCCAGAAAGTAAGTCAAATTCCGGCTGCCAGTTAAGATCGGTGACAGCTTTATTCACTGAAGCGAAAAAGTGCTGCAAGCGCATCGGAAAAGCTTTCTTTTTGCCGAAGTTAAATTGTTTCGGATCGTAGTGTACAATCTTAATAGCATCAGGGGATTTGCCTGCTGCTTGAATGCAGGCGCGGGCTAAACCGTCAAAGGTGACAAATCGATCGCCCGAAACGTTGTAAATTTGCCCGATCGCCCTAGAGTTGCCCAAAACCGCCGCCATTGCTTTAGCCAAATCCTGACAGTGCCCCAACTGCGTGAAGTGCATTCCATTACCGGGAATTGGAATCGGTCGATCGCGCACAATGCGATCGAAAAACCAAGCCTCTAAATCGTTATAATTTTGGGGGCCGTAAATGTAAGTCGGGCGAATCGAAGTCCAAGGCAAACCGGACTCGGCCAAGTAATTTTCGGTTTCGCATTTACCCAAATGCCGGCTTTTAGGATCAGTAGCGTCCCCTTCAACATGAGGCATTTGATCCGACTTCAAATAAACCCCCGCAGAGCTCATGTAAACAAAGTGCTGCACCCGCCCTTTAAATATTTCAGCCAAAGGCTTTGTATCGCTGAGTTCGCGGCCGTTGTTATCAAAAACAGCGTCAAACTCGACCGTCGATAACTTTTCTTTTAGTTGTTCGACATTTGTGCGATCGCCCTGAATCTGTTTCACGCCCGCAACTGGTACAGGCTTGTTGCCCCGGTTAAACAACACCACTTCATGTCCTTGTGCTGCTAAAATCTTAGTAAGATAAACCCCAATAAACCGAGTACCGCCCATCATTAAAATTCGCATTATTTTCGATGCTCCTTACAGTTAGTGTAAATATCTTACAATAAAGTTATGCCTTACGGAGAAACCGGTTTTTTTAAGAAAACACATATTAACAGCGAGCAGCCCTGGTACAAAAAACCGGAACGCTTGAGTTTTTGTGTGCAAGTCCTGAAAGTCACTTTTGTGCTTTACTAAAGTGCGATCGCTCAAAATAAACATAATTTCCAGTTGCCTAAAATAGCTCTATGCAAGTTCCCCGGCTGCATCCAGAAACAATCGAAGAAGTCAAACAAAGAGCCGACATAGTAGACGTTATTTCCGGTCGCGTCGTTTTGCGGAAACGCGGGAAAGAATTCGTAGGTTTGTGTCCCTTTCACGACGAAAAATCTCCCAGCTTTACTGTCAGTCCCGGCAAACAAATGTATTATTGTTTCGGCTGCGGTGCAGGCGGCAATGCTTTTAAGTTTCTCATGGAATTGGAGAAACGCCCTTTCAGCGAAGTAGTATTAGAATTAGCTAAAAATTATCAAGTCCCCGTCAAAACAGTCGAACCAGAACACCGACAAGAATTGCAGCGGCAAATTTCCCTGCGGGAACAACTCTATGAAATCTCAGCACTAACAGCCAACTTTTACGAACACGCTTTGCGACAAACCCAAGGAGAAGAACCCTTAGCATATCTCAAATCAGAACGCCAGCTAAGCGAAGAAACTATCCAACAATTTCAATTAGGTTATGCACCCCAAGGTTGGGAAGCACTTTACAGTTATTTAGTAGAACAGAAAAACTATCCCGCGCAATTAGTAGAACAAGCTGGATTAATTGTACCCCGAAAAAATGGGGGCAGCGGTTATTACGATCGCTTCCGCAATCGCATTATGATTCCCATACGCGATACCCAAGGCAGAGTCATCGGTTTCGGCGGCCGAGCTCTCGGCGACGAACAGCCGAAATACCTCAATTCTCCCGAAACAGAACTGTTCGATAAAGGCAAAACATTATTCGCCTTAGATACAGCAAAAACAGCCATTAGCAAAGCCGATCGCGCAGTGGTTGTAGAGGGGTACTTTGATGCGATCGCACTTCAGGCCGCCGGTATCTCCAACGCCGTCGCTTCCCTCGGCACAGCCTTAAGTTTAAACCAAGTGCGGCAGTTATTGCGCTACACTGACTCCAAACAAATTATCCTCAACTTCGACGCCGACAAAGCAGGAACTCAAGCTGCAGAACGCGCTATTGGAGAAATAGAAAAACTCGCTTATCAAGGAGAAGTGCAACTGCGGGTTCTCAACATTCCCGACGGCAAAGATGCCGACGAATATCTCAAAACATACTCCCCAGAACAATATCGAGAATTGCTCGAAAATGCTCCGCTTTGGATCGACTGGCAACTGCAACAAATGCTGGTTAATCAAGATTTAAAAAAAACCGATATTTACCAGCAAGTTACCAAAAAATTTGTTAAATTATTAACTAATATTACTGACGACAATCAACTCCATCGTTACCTTTCAAAGTGCGCGGAAATCCTAAGCAAAGAAGAATCTAAGCGGGAACCAATACTAAGAGAAAATCTGTTAAACCAAGTAGTTAGCGATTGGGGTAAAAGGCTGAGTCAAGACGAATCTTTGACAATTCCGCCGTTAATTAGAAAGAATTTGAAGCGGCACACGCAATATAAAAAACAGCGTGCAAGTGGCGAAAACAAAAGCTCAAAATCAAGTTTATCTGCTGCTGTAGCTCGCAGTCTTTTAGAAGAAGCAGAAGCGCAATTATTGCAGATTTACTTGCACTGTCCCGAATACCGCCAAGATGTCAGAGAAGCAATAGAAGCTAGAGACGTGCAGTTTAGCCTTTCTCACCACAGATTTTTGTGGCATCAGATTGTCAATGCAGAAATATTGCACAAAACCTCTTTACAAATAGCGCCTTCTGAGTTAATATTGAAGTTGCAAGATAGCTTCATTGAATATCCAAATCAACTCAATCAGATATCGCATTTATTTCACTTAAATGAGTTTTCAGAAAGAAACGTTTATCGCGCACCTCTAGTAATTAGATCTGCCCTCGCCTGTATCGAGCAAATTATCAGCATGAAGCGCCGCCGGATTGCACTCAATATGTGGGAAAAAGCCAAGGCCGCTAGCAGTGGCGAAGAGGCTATAGAATATTACCAACTATTATGTGCCGAACAACAATGGCTCACGGAATTAGAGCGGCTGCGTCAAGTTAATTTTTACGATTTAACATCCGTACCTTGGGGCTAATACCCTTTTAGATTTTAGATTTTAGATGGGGGATGACTCGTTCGATAGATGTTGGAATCTTGCCTGCGGTTACATTGTTTTAACTGAGATAAGTAAGAAAGCCCTTAGTACAAGCTTGTTTGTACTAAGGACTTTATTCCTTTATTAAACGAGCCTTTTAATAATCGCAAAAAAGAGTTTCGCGAGTATCTCTACCCGTCACCGGATTAGTACCTTTTGCCACTTTACAAAGTTTTTCTATCATATCGTCTCGCAGCAGTGTCTCTGTAAAATCAGCACCGTCAATAATAGCTCCTTCCAGCCTGGTATTGTAAGCGAAAGCACCCTCAAGGATAGCATTAGTTAAATTCGCTTTCATCATGCGAGCTAAATCTAAAGTAGCACCCGTGAAATTAGCGCCTTCTAAATTTGCTTCTTCCATATTGGCAGCAAAAAAGCTGACGCCCCGCAAATCTGCATTAGTAAAATTGCTGTTGCGAAGATTGGCTTTATTAAAGCTGTCGTCAGTCAGAACTTGGCCAGTAAAATCAGCGCCGACTAGGATTTCTTTGTCGTGATCCAAAGCCCAAGCAGGTGCGGGATTAATGCCGAGCGCCCCAGCGGCAATTACTGCTAAAATAACAAAACTCAGCAAGAAAGTATAAATATGTTGGCGAATTCGAGAAATCATCATACAAGTTCAAGCTAATGGGCAGTCGTGACAGTTCAGAATTGAATTCTACCAGAAAGAGCGATCGCCAGCTCGCCACGGCTGACTCCAATTGCCCCCAATCGCCCAACTCTAGGGATATCGGCACATTGGGAGAAAACTTAGTCGCCGACTGGTTGCAGCAGCAAGGTTGGGAAATCCTGCATCGGCAGTGGCACTGTCGCTGGGGAGAAATTGACATCATCGCACTCGGAAGAGATGAAGAAAGCGAAATCAACAGAGGTAACGAAAATTCCCCATTCCCCATTCCCCATTCCCCATTCCCCATTCCCCATTCCCAAACATTAGCATTTGTAGAGGTGAAAACTCGCCGCCGGGGAAATTGGGATGCTGGTGGAATGTTGGCTATTACTACCACAAAACAAGCCAAACTTTGGCAAACAGCCGAAATATTTTTAAGCACTCATCCAGATTTAGCCAATAATTCTTGTCGCTTTGATGTGGCTTTAGTCAGGTGCGAACCTTCACAACAAAACACTAAGCGAGTATTACCACCATTAACAGCAGCGCACTCTCAATCCGCCGTTGCAGGAAACTACCGACTCACCCTGCAAGAATACATTCGCTCGGCTTTTAGCAATTAAAAATATATAATTAAAATTTAGAGGGTAAAATCTCAAAGCAATGTCACTAGGTAATTTTAAATTGTTAACTTGCCTAGGCTGTCGCGCATTTCTCTCTTGAGCTTTAATGGAGCTGAAAAAAGCGTTAAATCTTCTCCCGCTTTCCCCTTCTCTCCCTCTCCTGTTCTGTCATCACAGTTAATTTATATGCGTAGCAATCTAGGCCAGAGTTTCCGGGCAATATCCCAGACCCTTGACAAACTGCTGGCGAAACGCTTCAATTTCCTTACGGTCAGGGCTGCCGTGACAAACCACGGCCACCTGGTAGCGGCGCATCACGCTCAGTGGCGACTGTCCGGTTTCCAAACTCCAAAGTGCCATTTGCAAGCGAATTTCAGGATCGTAAGGAATCCCGAGTTCATTCATAAAAGCCCGAAAATCCCCGTGCATTTCGGGAGTTAAATATTGGCTCATTTTCACCTTTACGACCCAGCCGTCAATTTGGTGAATAACAGTGATAAATTGCAAGGGAAGATGATGAGCCGTGCGTAGGTAATCCACGACTCTCAGAGTAAGGCTAGTATTGGCGATGTAGTAGAGGTATTCCATAACGATCCTTATGAGCAAAGCTGATGCTATACCTCTATCCTCGCGGGCTATACCCGCCACCACAAGGGGAAAAGCACCCGACTTTGGATGGGGGTTTTTACCCAATTTGTTACCCAGTTGACAGATCGATCGCACAGGAATTCACTTGATGACAGAGATGGACTGGTCTTTGGACGGCTACGACTACGAACTTCCGCCCTCGCGCATTGCCCAAAATCCCGTAGTGCCGAGGGACAGTTCTCGCTTGCTGGCTGTAGATTCTCCCAGCAGCCACCAACACCGGATTTTTAGGGATTTACCCGATTTGCTGCAACCTGGGGACTTGCTGGTACTCAACAACACCCGCGTGCTGCCAGCGAGGCTCTACGGGCACAAACCCAACGGCCCGGCTGTGGAGATATTGTTGATGGAAGAACGGCAGCACAACTGTTGGCTGGCTTTGGTTAAACCGGGGAAACGCTTAAAGTTGGGAGCAAAAATTGAGTTTGATCGCATCGCCCCTGCCTGTGAGGACTCTACCACAGCTCCTTGCTGTTGCCTTCCCGATGCCACGATGCCCGATCGTCGTCGATTGACTGCGACAGTTATAGAGAGGGACGACGCAACAGGTGGACGGCTGCTGGAGTTTGACATCCCCACAGATGCGAATTTGGTGAAGTTTTTGGACGAATACGGCCACGTACCCCTGCCGCCCTACATCGACAATTCCCAAGCTTCAGCGGAACAGTACCAGACTGTTTATGCCGATCGGCTTGGGGCGGTGGCTGCCCCCACAGCAGGCCTGCACTTCACCGAAGAATTGTTCAGCCGCTTGGAACAGCGGGGAATCGAAAAAACTTTTGTCACCTTACACGTCGGAGTAGGGACGTTTCGCCCAGTGGAGGTGGCAGACGTAACGGCTCACAAAATGCACGGCGAATGGGTGGAAGTACCCCCCGCCACCGTTGAGAAAATTCGGGAAACTCAAGCCCGAGGCGGGCGGATCATTGCCGTGGGTACAACAGCAGTGCGAGCTTTAGAGGGAGCCGCCGCCGCGAGTGGCGATTTTTCCTTGCAACCTTTTTGCGGCCCGACCCATTTGTTTATCTACCCTGGTTACAAGTGGCGGGTTGTAGAGGGGATGATTACCAATTTTCACTTGCCCCGCTCTACTTTGATGATGATGGTAAGTGCGATGATTGGAAGGCCTCGGCTGTTGGATTTGTACCGAGAAGCGATCGAGCAACAGTACCGCTTTTATTCCTTTGGCGATGCCATGCTGATTTTACCAGCAGCAAAAAAGGATTGATCGATCGGGCATCGGGTTCGCCCCATGCCCGGTATTCCGTTTCTATTCTTCCTCCTCTTCTTCATTGCCGGGATACACGAAGCTGTTGGAACGCCCAGTCAGAACAGATTTGCCCAGAGACAGAGCTTTCTGAGCTGCCACTACAGCTTTGCGCTTCCATGTGGCCTTACGCATATTCTTCTTGGATTTGGAGGTTTTCTTCTTAGGGACTGCCATGACGCTAAATACTTTCTGCTTGCTTATATAGACAAACAAACATTCTAGCCGATTTTGCCAGCAATGCTTACTCGAAAAACCGCAACAACTGCTGGGCCAGCAATATCAAGTAGTAGGGTGCGTCAGCGATTAGCTTCTGGAAAAATAGACAAAATCCCCTACATAACGCACCCGCAGCAGCTAAAGTTCGTGAAAGTGGTAGATCACGACGCCAGTTACGGCATCGTTCTCGATACTCACATAACCTGTTTTGAGCATTGCCGTGAAAGCCTCTTGCACTTCGGCAAAAGTAGCGCCGGTTGCCATCACCCCTTGGGTGACAGATAATCTTCCGTTCTTGGTATAAGCTGCCTTCAGGAGTTTAACCCCTAACTGGTCTGGAGTTTGCTTGGGATATGTCGCGGCGATCGCCCCGCTGACTGGATATAGCGGTATACCTTCGCGAGATACGCCGAGTTTGCCCCTGAGACTGGCATTGCGTTCGTCCACCATGTTCGGCAGCAGCAGCAAGTCAAACAATTGCCCAAACCCAAACAAACCAAAGGTAAACAGCCACAGCAAACCCGTACCAATCTTGCCGTTGTAGAGGCGGTGGAGTCCGAATGGGCCGAAAAAACAAGCTGCCCATAAAAGGTAACTAACACCTAAATTGCTCATTTTCTGACCGTCCTGCCTGGTTATTCTAAGAATTGGAGTCCCTCTATACATTTTGTACTTTCTATCGGGTGTTTGAACAGTTTGACACCAGCAGATATTTGTGCATTGTCCGAAGTTATTGGTTGTTTACTACCAATTCCCCAATTCCCCATGCGCCATGCCCCATGCGCCATGCCCCATGCGCCATGCCCATGCCCAGTGAGTAATTTTGCGTAGCAATTCTTAACGCCAGCAACATATTTGCGTGGGCGAGAGCTTGGTAAACTGGAGGGCGTGGAAATTACAGCAGCTTAGACCTGGATTCCACACGGAGCGCCAAACGAAGCGCGCCGCCAGCGCTGGCCGGACATACACGAGCGCGATCGCCCGCAGTACCCGACAATGGAAACAAGCGAGTAGTTATAAGCAGAAATCCAATAAACATATGGTAGATTCCCTCAAAAAACCCACTTTTGAAGAACTGCGGCCGGGAGTGAAAGCCCCAGCCAAAGAAACTATTCTCACGCCGAGATTTTACACAACAGATTTTGACGAGATGGCCAAAATGGACATCTCGGTAAATGAAGCCGAACTAAAAGCAATTATTGAAGAGTTCCGCGTTGACTACAACCGCAACCACTTCGTGCGTGATGCCGAGTTCGATCAATCTTGGGAACACATCGACGGCGAAAAGCGCCAGTTGTTCATTGAATTCCTGGAACGCTCTTGCACCGCAGAGTTTTCTGGATTCTTGCTTTACAAAGAATTGGCACGCAAGCTCAAGGACAAAAATCCAGTGCTGGCCGAAGGTTTCTTGCTGATGTCGCGGGACGAAGCGCGGCACGCCGGATTCCTCAACAAAGCCCTGTCCGACTTTAATTTGTCCCTAGATTTGGGTTTCTTGACAAAGAGCCGCAGTTACACATTCTTTAAGCCCAAGTTTATTTTCTACGCGACTTACTTGTCTGAAAAGATCGGTTATTGGCGCTACATCACGATTTATCAGCACTTAAAAGCCCATCCTGAAGACCAGATTTATCCGATTTTCCGATTCTTTGAAAATTGGTGTCAGGATGAAAACCGCCACGGAGATTTCTTCGATGCGGTGATGAGAGCTCAGCCTCAGATGTTGAACGATTGGCGTGCTAAGCTTTGGTGCCGTTTCTTCTTGCTGTCAGTGTTCGCGACAATGTATCTCAATGATATCCAGCGCGCCGGTTTTTATCGATCGCTCGGTCTCGATGCTCGCGAATACGACATCGAAGTGATTAAAAAGACCAACGAAACAGCAGGCCGCGTATTCCCCGTCATGCTGGACGTGAACAATCCCGAGTTTTATGAAAGGCTGGATGTTTGCCTCAAGAACAATCAGAAGTTGACTGCAATTGTTGCTTCTAATACTCCGAAATTCTTGCAGTTCTTCCAAAAATTGCCTTTGTATCTGTCGAACGGCTGGCAGTTGTTGAAGCTGTACTTCATGAAAACAATTGAATCACCTTCAGTACAGGGCGCTGTGCGTTAAGTTTTGATTTTTCATCCTCTGTGACGGCGGTTCTGCGACAAGCGGAGCCGCTTTTTTTGGTATGATGTTAGATTAGTTTTCATGGGCGGGCGTGCGATATGGTTTCAAATTCAATTAAGGAACTTTATGAAGGAGTTAATTGTGAGATGAGGAATGAGTGATATGAGTTCGGGAAGACGCAACTCTTTTGCAGACTACAAAGCCGATGGACAGAACTGGATCACCTTGACTGCCGGAGAATACTATCCCGATATATTGCAGGAGGCTTGCGAACTTTACGAACCTGTTCTAGTAATGTTTGGGCAATTACTCAGGACTTCTGAATCATCGGTGCGTCTATTTATACAGATTTCAGAGGTTCCCAGCACATGGATGCGAGTTCAACTTTTTAGGGTGTTTCGCAAGTATGTCAGCCCTGAGCTTCCCGTGGAAATGCTCAGAAGGAAAAAAAAGGCAACGGAAATTTGCAATCAGTTCGGAGTACGTTTTAGGTCTGTTCAAGAAGTTCAAGCTGCTTATATGACTCGTCCAATTCCCGATGAGGCACTGTCGGCTTTATTGTGGGAATACAAAAGTCGCGGAAAAAAGGGATACGACTTAACTGAAAGATTTTTCTCCTTATTCCGGTTACACTTTCCCTACTTGGCAATCAGAGGGCCAGAGCGAGCTGGAAAAGATATCCTGATGGGAAATGTCTTCGCCAACTATCCCAACCCGAAACGTCCTGTTGATTTTGTGATTTACGATATTAATGAAAATGACTTGCTGGCAATAGGATTGGCAAGATATGATTCAGATAGAGGCGGTGCACAAGAAGACGACCGAACAGGTGGTTATCGTAGCTGCGCTGATGAAATCCTCAGCTATACACAAAATCATAACTTAAGAACTAAAGTAATTTTCCTGAATGATGGGCCTGGTCTCTTACTCGGATCGATGTGGGATGACTACGCAAATATTGAAAATAGCTGGCAAGACAAGATTATTGTATTGACACTGCGTATGGTTCCAGATCGGATTACAGTGGAATGGCTGCGTTCTTGAAAATAGGAGTGACAATGGCTACGGGTATTTCTAAAAAACAATCGCAGGGTCAAGCTGCATCTAATTTTAGTGAAAGCCAATTAAACAATAGCTTGGATGCGTGCTTTTCCTATCCAGGAAAAGTGCCTGCAAGTGAAGTTTTAGACACTCATCAAGCTGAATGTGTAAAACTGTGGTCTAGCAATGAACAGCTAAGTCTGGCAAATGAAAACCGTCTTTACTATGGTGATAATTTACCAATTTTAGCATCTTTACTTAAAGATAGTTCAGTAAAAGGTAAAGTAAGATTAATTTATATAGATCCGCCTTTTGCAACTAAAAGTGTGTTTCAATCGCGTTCTCAGACTGCGGCTTATTCTGACTTATTAGGAGGGAACAGTTATATTGAATTTATTCGTCAGAGGTTGATACTATTGAGAGAGTTATTAGCTGATGACGGCTCAATATATGTCCATCTTGATGATAAAATGGCATTTTATATCAAGGTGATTATGGATGAAATTTTTGGTCAACGCAATTTTAGAAATTGGATTACTCGCAAAAAATGTAATCCCAAGAACTACACAAAAAAGACTTACGGGAATGTTTCAGATTTTATCCTGTTTTATAGTAAATCAGATACTTATGTCTGGAATCGTCCTGTTGAAGAATGGACTGATAAGCGCGCCAACAAAGAATATGAATATATTGAAAAGGAAACTGGACGGCGATATAAAAAGGTTCCGATTCATGCGCCGGGAGTGCGAAATGGCGAAACTGGAAAGTCTTGGCGAGGGATGAATCCGCCACCGGGAAAGCATTGGCAATTTCCACCTCAAACACTAGATGAAATGGATGCTAGAGGGGAAATATATTGGTCTGCAACAGGAAATCCCCGTCGCAAGATATATTTGGATAGCAGTAGCGGGATTCCCGTACAAGATATTTGGCTAGAGTTTCGCGATGCTCACAATCAGAATATTAAAATTACAGGTTATCCAACAGAGAAAAACCGTGATCTAGTTAGTAGAATTATTCGAGCTTCATCAAATCCTGATGATTTAGTGCTCGATTGCTTTGCCGGTTCGGGTACGACTTTGAGTGTTGCTTCGGAGTTTGGGAGGAGATGGATAGGAATTGATAATAGTTCTGAGGCGATCTCAACTACTTTGCGCCGTTTTGCTAAGGGTTGCGAACGGATGGGCGATTTTGTCAGCCAGCAAACATCCCTACACCAGAATCCATCGGATGACGAGTCTCGCCAATTATCGCTTTTTAACTTAGATGAATCTCTATTTCAAGCTGAGTCTCCCTTAGAAAAAAGCGAGATGATTAATAACTTTGGTCTTTATGCAACTGATTCGTTTGCTGGGGAACTAGAAGATATTGTGAGGCAATGGAGAGAATGGCAGTAGCAGCCTACAAAAAAAATCACAAAAAGCATTCCGCCACATTGCAAAAATTTGCTCGACTATTACCATATAAGATATATCAACTATTAACCTGACTTGATATCATAAGGGTTTTTCATAAAATTTATCGCCATTCCCCCTGAAGCGTAAAAGCCGCCCAATAATAAGGAGAACGCCACTCTTCCTGCTTCAACATTTCCAGTTGCGCCGCCCTCAAGGCCGCCGCTGGCGTTAATCCTTTTTGCAGCATTCCCTGATAGAAACTCGACATTAACGTAGCCGTTCCTTCATCGTCCACACTCCACAAACTCACCACCACTCGCTGAGCACCTGCATACATAAATCCCCGTGTTAATCCTACCATGCCCTCGCCTTGAATGTTCTGCCCCATTCCGGTTTGACAGGCGCTTAACACTACTAAATCTGCTGCTAATTTGAGATTGAAAATATCCGTAAGTCTCAGGAATCCATTTAAAGGGTTGCCCTTTTCATCTATCAGTGACAAGATGAGTCCCGATAGTTCCGGGTTAGTGCTATTCGCTAAACCGTGAGTGGCAAAATGAATGATTTTATATTGGCTTAAGTTCTGACTGGTTGCTGCGGCGCGGCTGGCTTCAAAATCCAAAGATTCGGTGCGAGAATTGGCAGGAACTAATGCTTGAATGATTTGAGCTTCTTGGCGAGTGAATTTTAAACGGCTCAACTGTATGTTATTGTCGCGACCAGAGCGGCTTAAACCCAGATTTACTGATTCTATTGCTTGCAGATTGGTGGCGGTTGACTGGTTTTGTAATCGTTCATCTTCCGGGCTAAAAACTGGATCTGCGAGAATCGCTAAAGTCCGAGTAGGAGGTTGTCTGTCACTGTAGTTTTGTCTTAATATTCCCAAGGTGGAAGCTGAAGGCAGCAGCACGATTTCATGGTCTACTATTAAAGGCGAATTCCGATTTTTACCGGGTGTTTCAGGGAGCGAGAGGGCCGCAAAGGGAAGGTAATTGAGAATGCCATCGCCAACAATCAGCAGGCGTTTTTGAGCGAGTTGTGCTGCTACGGGCTGTAAGATAATTTGACTGATAGCATCGTTGGCTTGGGCGATTTGATTGGGGCGGTTTCGGGAAATTGGAGCTGTGACAGCATCGCGGAATTTTCTGGCATTTGTCTCGATGTCGGCAGCTTTTGGTAATTCATAAGTGGTGATGCTGGTTTTGGTTACAGCCCAGAGATAGCTGCGCTCTTTCCCTAGAGAATACTGGAGTAAAATTGTCTGATCATCGAGGATTTGTTGTTGAATTTGTGCAAGCGTTAGAGGTTGCGGTTGGGTGAGGGCTGCGTACCGGGGGCTAGTAGCGCGGATTTGTGTTTGAATGTCCTGATATTGTGCGATTAAAGTTTGCCGTTGTTGTTCTAATTCTGCTTCTTGGGTGGGAGTGTAGTTGGGGCGATTGATAACTTCGACGCGCCGTTTTTCTAGGGCATCGAGTTGCTGTTGCACACTGCGTTCTCGCTGCAATAATTCAGGGGCGACACTTTGGCGAATATCGGCATTTGCTTCTTGCAGAAGTTCGAGGAGACTGCGGGCGCGGGAACGTTCGCTGGCTTCAAAGGCTTTGGTATCATAACCAGATTTGGGTTGCGTTTTGTGCAGTTGCATTAACAGATCAATGTAGAACTGGTAATAGTTTTGTACGGTGGCAAAGTATGAGGTGCGGAGTTCTGGGCTGGCAATTTTGGTGCGGAGGCTTTCAATAATTTTGAGGGAGGCTTCAATCTCAGTGAGAGCTTGGTTAAGATTACCATAGTCACGTTTGATAGTAGCAATACTATAGAGGGTAAGAGCTTCTAAGGAGCGATCGAGGGTGGCTTGACTCAGAGGAAGGGATTGATTGAAATACTCTAATGCTTTCTCTTTGTTTCCTAATTCTGCGTAGCTCCTGCCGATACCTATAAGGCTGTAGGCTTCTCTTTGGCGATCGCTTGCTTCCCGGCTCAAAGAAAGAGACTGATTGTAATAGTTTAGGGCTTTTTGTTGGTCTTCTAATTCTGCGTATATGTTACCAATGCCAGTGAGGGTGCGAGCTTCTCCAGAGCGATCGCCTACTATGCGCTTGAGGATAAGGGATTGGTTAAAATATTCTAAGGCTTTCTCTTTGTCTCCTAATTCTGAGTAGGCAATGCCAATGCTGGTGAGAGTGGTTGCTGCTGAGGAGCGATCGCCTAGAGTCTGGAAAATTGGAAGGGACTGGCTGTAATACTCTAAAGCTTTCTGTTGGTCTCCCAATTCTGAGTAGACATGGCCAATGCTGATTAGAGTAACAGCTTGCCCAGAGCGATCGCCCACAGCTTGGTTGATGGGAAGAGACTGGCCGTAATGCTCTAGGGCTTTCTGTTTTTCTCCCACTTCTGAATAGACAATACCTATGTAGTTAAGGGTACGAGCTTCTTGTTCGCGTTCACCTATAGCCCGGAACAATTTAAGGGACTGGTTGTAAGAGTCTAAGGCTGTTTGTTTCTCTCCCAATTCTGAGTAGACTCTACCAGCAGAAATCAGGGCGAAGGCTTCAACAGAGCGCTCGCCTATTTCTCGACTGAGGGGAAGAGATTGGTTGTAATAATCTAGGGCTTTCTGTTTTTCTCCCAAACCTGAATAGACATTGCCAACGACGATCAAGGTGAAAGCTTGCCAACGGCGATCGCCTATTTCCTGGCTCAAAGAAAAGGACTGATTGTAATACTCTAGCGCTTTCTGCTGTTCTCCAAATTCTGCGTATATCATGCCAATACCTAGAAGGTTGTAGGCTTCTTTTTGGCGATCACCTATTACCCGGCTCAAAGAAAGGGACTGATTGTAATAGTCTAGGGCTTTCTGTTTTTCTCCTAAAACTGAGTAGACTCTGCCGATGTTGGTGAGGGTGACAGCTTCCCCTGAACGATCGCCTATTGCCCGACTCAGGGGAAGGGACTGGCTGTAATACTCTAGCGCTTTCTGTTTTTCTCCCAAATCTGAGTATACTTTGCCGATGCTGTGGAGGGTGGTAGCCTCCCCAGCGCGACCGCCCCCGGCCCGAAACAGCTTTAACGCTTCTTCATATTTGGCGAGTGCTTTTTTTAAAGATTCCGCCGTCCCCTCCTGGTAAACTTGATCCCCTTCTTTCAAAGCTCTTTCAGCAGCAGCCGCCGCAGGATTGCCCTCGGACTGCTGCGATACCCCTTGACTAATTTTTATCGCACTGGGTGCAGCTACCGCCGGGACTCCTAGCAAAATCAGAGCACTTACAGCGAGTCCGTAACGCCCCCAAACCCAAAGCGTGAGATTCATAAATACCTGCTCAAAGAAGACCTTGTTAACCGGTATCATAGTCGATCGCAGCTTATCAGGTGCGATTTCCCGGACTGCGTGCCGGTTACATCGGGGGCATATTGTGCCAGTCCACCGCTGCACGTAGTGCCGCATCCTCCAAGTGCGATCGCCCTTAGAGGATTTGCCTCCGCGAAGATTAAAAGTCATAATTGTAATTTTTACGCTATTCTCAACTCAGTATTTTTAAATTAGCGATCGCTCCCAAACCTAGCCTCTACTATTTTTTGATGTTTTATGAACGCCAACAAAAAACAATCCCACAAATCAATGTTTGTTTTTGCCCTGGGAATGCTCGGTGTGTTCCTCTTTTCCTTAACACTCCGATTTTGGGAACTAGAGCGATTTAACACTTTAGTAGAAGAAGGAAGAAGGAAGACGGTTGACTGTTGACTTTTGGCTGTTGTTCATGGCAAGCCGGATGCCCGATGGCCGTATAGGTTTTATCAGCAATTATTCAAACTTGATATCATAACGGTTTTTCATAAAATTTATCGCCATTCCCCCTGAAGCGTAAAAGCCGCCCAATAATAAGGAGAACGCCACTCTTCCTGCTTCAACATTTCCAGTTGCGCCGCCCTCAAGGCCGCCGCTGGCGTTAATCCTTTTTGCAGCATTCCCTGATAGAAACTCGACATTAACGTAGCCGTTCCTTCATCGTCCACACTCCACAAACTCACCACCACTCGCTGAGCACCTGCATACATAAATCCCCGTGTTAATCCTACCATGCCCTCGCCTTGAATGTTCTGCCCCATTCCGGTTTGACAGGCGCTTAACACTACTAAATCTGCTGCTAATTTGAGATTGAAAATATCCGTAAGTCTCAGGAATCCATTTAAAGGGTTGCCCTTTTCATCTATCAGTGACAAGATGAGTCCCGATAGTTCCGGGTTAGTGCTATTCGCTAAACCGTGAGTGGCAAAATGAATGATTTTATATTGGCTTAAGTTCTGACTGGTTGCTGCGGCGCGGCTGGCTTCAAAATCCAAAGATTCGGTGCGAGAATTGGCAGGAACTAATGCTTGAATGATTTGAGCTTCTTGGCGAGTGAATTTTAAACGGCTCAACTGTATGTTATTGTCGCGACCAGAGCGGCTTAAACCCAGATTTACTGATTCTATTGCTTGCAGATTGGTGGCGGTTGACTGGTTTTGTAATCGTTCATCTTCCGGGCTAAAAACTGGATCTGCGAGAATCGCTAAAGTCCGAGTAGGAGGTTGTCTGTCACTGTAGTTTTGTCTTAATATTCCCAAGGTGGAAGCTGAAGGCAGCAGCACGATTTCATGGTCTACTATTAAAGGCGAATTCCGATTTTTACCGGGTGTTTCAGGGAGCGAGAGGGCCGCAAAGGGAAGGTAATTGAGAATGCCATCGCCAACAATCAGCAGGCGTTTTTGAGCGAGTTGTGCTGCTACGGGCTGTAAAATAATTTGACTGAGCGTGTTGTTAGCTTCAGCAACTCGATCGGGAATGTTTCGGTAGCGCGGGTTAGTCACAGCATCCCGGAAATTGCGGGCCACTTTTTCGATGTCGGTACGTTTAGGCAATTCATAACTGGTGATACTGGTTTTAGTCACAGCCCACAGATAGCTGCGTTCTTTCCCTAGAGAATACTGGAGTAAAATTGTCTGATCATCGAGGATTTGTTGTTGAATCTGGGCCAGGGTTAAAGGTTGCGGTTGGGTGAGGGCGGCGTACCGGGGACTGGTGGAGCGGATTTGGGCTTGAATGTCCTGATATTGTCCTAGTAAAGTTTGCAGTTTTTGGTCTAATTCTACTTTTTCTGCGGGGGTATGATTGGGGCGGCTTAGAGTTTCGATTCGGCGTGTTTCTAAGGCATCGAGTTGCTGTTGTAAATTGCGTTCTTGCTGCAACAATTCCGGGGCGACACCTTGGCGAATATCGGCGTTTGCTTCTTGAAGAAGTTCGAGGAGGCTGCGGGCGCGGGAACTTTCGCTAGCTTGAAAGGCTTTGCGATCGTAACCAGAGTTGGGATTGGTTTTGTGCAGTTCCATTAACAGGTGAATGTAGAACTGGTAATAGTCTTGTACCGTGGCAAAGTATGATATGCGGAGCTCGTGGTTGGTAATTTTGGTGCGGAGGTTTTCGATGATTTTGATGGAGGTTTCAATGTCAGTGAGGGCTGCGATTAAATTGCCTCGATCGCCTTTGATATTAGCCATATTGTAGAGGGTGAGAGCTTCCCCAGGACGATCGCCCACAGCGCGAAACAGCGGCAGGGCTTGGTTGAAATATTCTTCTGCTTCCTGCTGTTTTCCCAATTCTGAGTAAGTAGTACCTGTATTGTTGAGGGTGAGGGCTTCTCCACGCCGATCGCCCACTTTCTGTCTCAAATCGAGGGCTTGTTTGTAGTAGTCGAGGGCTGTTTGTTTTTCTCCCAAATCTGAATAGACTAAGCCAATATTGGTAAGGGTAGTTGCTTCCTTAGCCCGATCGCCCATAGCGCGGAATAAGGGAAGGGCTTGGTTGAAATACTCTTTTGCTTTCTGTTTTTCTCCCAAATCGTTGTAGGCTAAGCCGATGTTGTTGAGTGTGGTGGCTTCCGCAGTGCGATTGACCAAAGATTTGTCGCTGTTTGCGGGTAGGTTCGAGATGTTGCTGAGGTTGATACTTGCTTCAGGGCGATCGCCCCTTTCCCGAATTAAGGAAAGGACTTGGTTATAGTAGTCGATGGCTTGCTGTTTCTCTCCCAAAGCATAGTAGAAGGCGCCGATATTGTTGAGGATGAGGGCTTGCATCTGGCGATCGCCTACAGTCTGAGACCCAGAAAGGGCTTGCTTGTAGTAGTTCAGGGCTTGCTGTCTTTCTCCTAATCTATTACTAATCAAGCCCATTATATTCAGCGTCTCAGCTTCCTTGTCCCGATTTCTAAGCATTTGATAAAGCGAACGCGCTGCATCAAACTTTTGCAAGGCCTCCTGGTAAGATGCTGCTGTTTCCTGAGCCAATAGTCGCTTAGCTTCCTGAAGCAATCGCTCGGCTTCATCTGTTTTTTGATTTAATCGTTGTTTGTTTTTCTCAATTAATCGATCGGCTTCCCCATCCGGGATTTGATTTCTACTGAGATCGAGGGTGGTCAGATATACCAATCCCGCTAAAGGTGTGGCATCTGCGATTTGATTTCTACTGAGGTCTAGGTTAGTTAGATTTGTCAATCCCGCTAAAGGTGTGGCATCTGCGATTTGATTTCTACTGAGGTCTAGGGTGGGCAGATTTGTCAATCCCGCTAAAGGTTTGACATCTGCGATTTGATTTGATGCTAGGAAAAGCACTATCAGATTTGTCAATCCCGATAATGGTTTCACATCTGCAATTTTATTGCCACTCAAATAAAGAAAATTCAACTCCGTCATTGTCGATAAAGGTGTCACATCTACAATTTGATTAGATGCGAGGGACAGCCCTGTTAGATTAGTCAATCCCGCTAAAGGTTTTACATCTACGATTTGATTAGCTTCGAGGAAAAGCTCTGTCAGATTAGTCAGTCCCGATAATGGTTTCACGTCTGAGATTTGATTGAATTTGAGGACGAGGGATCTCAGATTAGTCAGTCCCGATAAGGGTTGCACATCTGTTATTTGATTTACACTGAGGTTGAGCCTTCTCAGATTGGTTAATTTTGATAATGGTTTGATATTGACTATTTGATTGTCAGCTAGGTAAAGTAGTGTGAGATTAGTCAGTCCAGATAATGGTTTCACGTCAGAGATTTGATTGGAAGTGAGGGTGAGAAATCTCAGATTAGTCAGTCCCGATAAGGGTTGCACATCTGTTATTTGATTTGTACTGAGGTTGAGTTCTCTCAGATTGGTTAATTTTGATAATGGTTTGATATCGACTATTTGATTGCGAATTAGGGAAAGTTCTGTGAGATTAGTCAGGGTTTTTTGAGCGCGATCGCACTCTTGTGTTTTTGCTTTTGATAGCAACACCTCCACCGTATGTCTGGCTTCAGGGGTCAAATTCTCTTTGTTGGTACAGAAATCAGCAAAGCTTTCAAATGTCTGGGGATTTGGCGCGGCGGCAGAGCCCATCAGCATAGTCGCACCTACAGCTAACCCCCAACGCCCCAAAATCGAAAGTATGGGATTCATAAACACTCGTTCAAAAAAGACATGATTAGCTGCTATCATAATCTATCGCACCTTGTGATGCGCGCTTTTCCTTCCGGCTTGCCAATTAGATCGGGAGCATATGGTGAAACAATAGTCGCTACTGCTTCTCGCTGCACTCTCCAAGCATTATTAGAAGCCGGGTTTAAGAAACTGGGTATTTCAAAAAAACCCGGTTTCTCCTCAAAAATTCGGTTTTTGCAAAAGTCCTATTTTACGTTACTCTATACTCAGGAATTTTAAATTAGCGATCGCCCTCAAATTTAGGATCAATTATTGGCTGCTGTTTTATGAAAATCAAAAAACAACAATTTAACAAATCGAATGTTATTTTTTCCCTAGCCATGCTCGGCATTTTTCTATTTTCCTTAACTTTACGCTTTTGGGAACTAGAGCGATTTAACACTTTAGTATTTGACGAGGTTTATTACGCTAAATTTGCCAACAATTATCTCACAAAAACTCCTTTTTTCAACGCTCACCCACCTCTGAGCCAGTACATAATTGCGATCGGCATTTGGATCGGCACTCACCTTCCCTTCGGAAAAACAGCCGTCAACAGTATGGCTGGTTCCCTGCTTTCTCCTTGGGATTACCGCTGGCTGAATGCTCTTACAGGTTCCTTTATTCCGCTAGTTGTAGGAGGGCTAGCTTATCAGCTAGTTCGGCGCCGCACCTTTGCTTTTCTTGCTGCTTTATTTATCGCCTGCGACGGTTTGTTTTTAGTTGAGTCTCGCTACGCCCTAAACAACATTTATCTGGTTTTATTTGGGATTTTAGGTCAGTTATTTATTTTAAAATCCGTAGAAGCCGAAGGCAAAAAGCGCTGGCTTTGGCTGGTACTAGCCGGGATAGGTTTCGGCGCATCTGCGGCTATCAAATGGAACGGATTGTGGTTTCTTTTCGGTACTTATCTAATTTTAATCTGTGCTTGGGCAGTTCGTTTTATCCAGGGTAACAGAGGAAATGAAGAACAAAGCCGCGAGGTATATTCACCTCTAATTCCTGCCGAAAGTCCAGTACAAAAACTGACTAAACTCAATTTTATAGAACTCTGCTTGAGTCTAGCTATTATTCCTATTATCGTTTACAGCATCTCTTGGATTCCTCACCTGCACTTTAATCCAACTCCCAATTTCTGGCAGATGCAAACGGAAATCTTGACTTATCACCAGCGGATTAAAAGTGGCCCAGATGTGCATCCTTACTGTTCCGCGTGGTACGGTTGGCCGTTGATGCTGCGCCCGATAGTTTACTTCTTCAAAAAAGCTAGCAACAATGCACAATCAGATCCGGTTTTGCCGCCTTTACCTGAAGGTGCAACTGAGATAATTTTTGACGTTCACGCAATGGGAAATCCCTTCCTTTGGTGGCTGTCAACCTTAGCTTTACTGCTAGTAATAGGAGTTTTAGTTCACCGGATTTTGGTGTGGCTGCAAACGCGCAGCGAGGCTTCTGTTGACACGATAGAACAGCAGCGGCCGATTTTGTTTCCGCCGACTGCTGAAATGTGGCTGGGGTTATATTTAATAGTTAATTGGGCCGCTAATTTGCTGCCTTGGGTGAAGGTGACTCGCTGCATATTTTTATACCATTATATGGGCTGTTCTGTGTTTGCAGCCTTAGCGCTTGCTTGGTGGACTGACAGGTGGCTGCACAGCCCTCAAACTCGACTCCGAGGGATGGGGGTAACAATTATTTTTCTGGTTTTGGGTGCTTTTATTTTCTGGATGCCTATCTATTTGGGACTGCCTTTGTCGAAGTGGGAATTCAATATTCGGATGTGGCTGCCGTCTTGGGTTTAAGTTAGAAATAATTCTTTTATGAACGGGCAAGATGCCCGTTCCACAAGAAAATTAAGTTTTGTGGAACAGGCCGAAAAGCCTGTTCCTAACCAAGGTGCAAGATGTAAGTTATAACATTTATGACAAAGGTGAGTTTGCGAAAGCAAGCATTATTTTTGATAGAGTGCTCGATAAACTGGTTCACCCCGTTTCAGAGTAGCAATTTCTCTTTCTGTAGCCACAGGCAGGGGATTTTCTGCTAACCATTCGCCGCCATTTTGACGTTTAAAAATCGGGTGAGATGAAAAGCGATCGCACATTTCTCTTTCTACTTCTTCAATATCTGACTGGATAAAAACTTCCCCACCAATTGCCAGATAATTTGCCAATTCGTTGACTAATTCCTGCTGCACCACCCGCCGTTTGTGGTGCTTTTTCTTGAACCACGGATCGGGAAACTGAATGCTAACCCGCTGCAAAATACCTGCGGGTAAAGTTTCTAAAATTGGTTTCAGGGAACTATTCGCATTGCAAAACAAATAGTGCAAATTTGTCAAGCCTTTTTCGTCCCGCCAAAGATTCGCCTCATCTACCAGCGGTTCCCGAATTTCTAATCCGAGAAAGTTCCAGTCTGTTTGGATTTGCGCCATGTGCCACAAAAACCGTCCTCTGCCGCAGCCGATATCTAAATGCAGCGGTAAATTTAAGTCGGCATAGATTTTAGTCCAATCCGGGGGACTTGCAGATGCTTGATATCTAATTGATAGGGGATTGACGTGTTCCCGCACTCTTACTCTTGCCAATTTTGCTGTCTCCTGAATGTAATTTTTCACCGCTGATGAAGGCAGATTAACGTGGATTAACGCAGATAAATATTGATTTTTGCGATGTTGTTCAATACTTTTTAATTAATGAGCAATCTTAAATTGCAGAAGGACAATTTTTAATTGCTCATTATTGCATTAGGCTTCTGGTTCAATGCCTGCTGCTCTTAATTGCGCGGCTAGTCGATCGGCCCGCTGCCTTTCCCTTTCTACCATCTCTGCTCCCCACAATAACATCTGTCCGCTCTCATCCCACCAGCGCAACCAATATCCGGTTCTTTCGGCCTTTGTTCCCTGCCAAACCCCCAAAAATAACCCAACTCCTGCAATCCAATAACGGCTGTTTAAATCTGGTGGTTGTACTTCATACTTTCCTGATGAATCCAACTGGTAGACTTCTAACACTCCGGCGGCTGGCTCAAAAAGTGCATAGACTGGCACTCGCAATACTTGTTCGTAAAAAAACCATTTGCCGGGGGGATAAGTTTGTTTGCTAGAATATTCATCGTTGGGACTAGCTGACAAAAACTCCATGACGATCGCCGGAATTTCCCCTTCTAAGTTGGGAGTGTAACTGCGGCGAATTTCTTGACTGGAAAGCGGCTGGACGTTGCGGGCATAAAACCAATCTGCAGCTTTGATAACTAGCTTGCCGTTTAATGTAGCGCAAATTCCCATGTTTGGGGCAACTAATATTCCTGTTAAAATTAGCCCTGCGATTTCTAAGATTTCCCGCAAGGCGGCTGCTAGCAAGGGTTGGTCGATATTTTCCACTGGTTCCTCCCCTAAGATGAAGTCATCTGGCAATTTTTCCCAGGTAATTTTTAATTCGGCTGTACTGATTGTCATTGTATTTCACCTCTAAATGAGATTACTGGAGTGCAGTTTGCAATACTTCGCGGTGAAAGAGCGATCGCTCTACTATAAATTTTATCCTGTCTGGCGATAAGGCGTCGCCGTTAGCATAGTGTTCGATCCAGGTTTTGCTGATTAAATAAGGATCTTCTGGCAATTCTGATAATAAGTATCCCGGCATTTCTAACTCATCCATCAATTGACTGACTTTGGGATCGTAGCTGAGAGCAAAACAGCGGCATTCTTCGGAGGCTGCCATAATTAAACTGTGGTAGCGCATCCCGATCGCCATTTCGACTCCCCGGAAGACTCCTTTCAATTTTCTCGGATCGTCTAAACTGAGGATGCGGCTTCTTTTGGGCAAGGCTTCGTGCAAATGTTTGGCAATTTCTAAGTCATGAGACGCTTGAAAAGGCAGCAGCAAAATTAAGGTGCGAGTTGCTTTTTGAAAGTCAACTAAAGCTTGAGTTAAGATTGACAAACGGGCGGGAGTTAGTGTAGGATGAGAACGCAAACAAACAGCAACTCTGGGCGCGGGTAAATCCCACAAACCCGACACGGGGGAATTCTCCAAAGCCCACACGGGATCGGGCGCTAAAGTAAAGGGAATTTTCCAATCAGCAAGTAAAGTAGCTGAACCTTTATCTCGCACGCTGACGCCGGTGCATCCAGCAAAACAGCGCTGAGATAGCTTGCGAGTCATTTCGCGCTTCAAAGGCCCAATTCCCTGGGCCCAAGCAACAGTTTTTAAGCCCATCCGCTGCGCTAATCCCATCAAACCCCCATAATATAAAGGGCTCACAATGCTAGTAGCGTCTTGGATTAAACTACCGCCGCCCCAGATTAGGGCGTCGGAGGTGCGGAGTGCTTCGAGAACTTGGAACGCATTCATGCGATCGCGCGCAGCTACCCCGTACCGCTGATTTGTCTCGACAGGATTGCCAGACAGGACGATCGGCGTCACGCCATCTGGTAACATTTGCAGTAGCGATGCCAACAGCGCCTCGTCGCCGCCGTTGCCTTTACCGTAATAGCCGCACAAAATTGCTCGCATTTCTACTCTTTTATTTGTTTGTGATGGGGAATCTAACGATTTTAGATTTTAGATTTTAGATTTTAGATTTTTTTGATATTTGAGATTTGAAATTTGATCCTACTACCAAAAAAATGCTACTGTCAGCAAGCTTCAAGGCTTTACGTCATCAGTCAGCTCAAATCGCAAATCTCATAAAATCTCGAATCGCTAATCTAAAATTGTATGACCAGCCCAAAAACAGGTACAAGCCCCGACTTAAGTCGTGGATGCTCCTAAAATTTTAGACCAAAGCTCAAGCTCCAAGATTCATCTGTGGAGTAAATCTAAAATCTAAAATCTAAAATCTAAAATCGACTGACTCATCATACTTTATATGACTGTTGCGTAAGTCCCGATCGATAAATCTTTCATCTTCGTTCAGAATACAAAAAATGCACGCTTTGTCAATTCCCACCTGGATTATTCACGTCTCTAGCGTCGTCGAGTGGATTGCCGCCATCTGGTTAATTTGGACTTACGGCGAAGTCACTCAAAACCGAGCTTGGTGGGCCCTTTCCGCCGCAATGCTGCCCGCTCTCGTCAGCGCTATGTGTGCCTGTACATGGCACTATTTTGACAACTCTCCCGCCCTAGAATGGATCGTTACCCTGCAAGCGGCGATGACTCTCTTCGGCAATTTTACTTTATGGGCGGCGGCTTGGTGGATTTGGCGATCGGCGCAGCCAGCAGAGAAAATTAAAGATTAAAAAAGGGAGAAACTAAGTGAAAAATAGCACTATTTGGGTAAAATTTGTCGCAAGTTTGCTGTTGTTGACAGCCGGATTTTTGCTTCCCAGCAAAGCCAGCAACATTCCCGTACAAGTCGCCCAACAGCCTAACTGCAAAAGTCCTCAAACCACGCTAGACATGAATATGTGTTCTAGTCAAGAGTTTGAGGCTGCCGACAAAAAGCTCAATCAAGTTTATAAGCAACTGCAAGCAAAAATCAGCAGTAGACAAAAGCAGAGATTGACGGTAGCCCAGCGTACTTGGATCAAATTTCGAGATGAAAATTGTGAGTATGCAAAAGGGCAGTTTGAAGGCGGTAGTTTGGCTGCTTCTACCTACGGTTATTGCAGGGCCAGAGTGACGCAAGAACGGATTAAAGATTTGGAAGGTTATTTGAAACAAGCAAATTTGTAAAAGTTCGATCGCCAGCGAGAATAATTTAGCCATTAAATCCTCAATACCGCGACAACCTCATCTTTTGCACTTCGAGAAGCCCAAGCACAAACCAGCTCAAGAGTGATATAAAGCTTTGTTTTTTATTTTACCCTTTGACACGTCAATGGTGTAAAATCTAAATTCTCAAATCTTATATTTTAAATCCCTATGTCTTTCGTTGGTTTGCACATTCACAGCGATTATAGCTTGCTAGATGGGGCTTCTCAGCTACAACAGCTCGCAGAACGGGCGGTGGAATTGGGGATGCCCGCGATCGCCCTTACAGACCACGGGGTGATGTACGGGGCGATCGAGCTAATCAAAGTTTGCCGAAATAAAAATATCAAGCCGATTATTGGCAATGAAATGTATGTCGTCAACGGCGACATTGAAGTAAAAGTTCGAGGTAGAAGAAAATACCATCAAGTTGTTTTAGCTAAAAATACCCAAGGTTATAAAAACCTCGTCAAACTAACCACAATTTCCCACTTAAAGGGAATGCCAGAAAGAGGTATTTTTGCCCGACCTTGCATCAACAAAGAACTGCTAAAACAATACTCCGAAGGTTTAATTGTCACCAGTGCTTGTTTGGGCGGGGAAGTTCCCCAAATGATTCTGCAAAACAAGCTAGATACTGCCCGTGAAGTAGCAGCGTGGTATAAAGAAGTATTTGGAGAAGATTACTATATAGAAATTCAAGACCACGGTTCCCCGGAAGACCGGATTGTTAATGTTGAAATCGTCAAAATTGCCCGCGAACTCAAAATTAAAATAATTGCCACTAATGATTCTCACTATATTTCCTGCAACGACGTAGAAGCCCACGATGCTTTGCTGTGCATTAACACCAACAAACTGATTGAAGAAGACAAGCGGATGCGCTACAGCGGCACTGAATATCTTAAGTCCGCAGAGGAGATGGCGCAACTGTTTCGAGATCATTTGGATGATGAAACAATCAAAGAGGCGATCGAAACCACCCTAGATGTCGCAAATAAAGTATCGAGATACGAACTCACAGGAGAAGCTCGAATTCCCACAATTCCAATTCCCCCAGAACATACAGCCGATACTTATGTAGAAGAAATATCCTGGCTGGGACTGTTAGAACGCCTCAAAGCCCGCACCAGAAATGAAATTCCTCCAGTCTACAAACAAAGACTAGAATACGAACTGAAAATGCTTCAGCAGATGGGCTTTTCGGAATACTTTTTAGTAGTTTGGGACTACATAAAATATGCTAGAGACAACGATATTCCAGTAGGGCCAGGACGCGGTTCTGCCGCAGGTTCTCTAGTTGCCTACGTCCTCAAAATCACCAATATCGACCCCGTACACCACGGATTACTATTCGAGCGCTTTCTCAATCCCGAACGGAAATCTATGCCAGATATTGATAGCGATTTCTGCATAGAAAGGCGGGACGACATGATTAAATACGTTACTGAAAAATATGGTAGCGAGCGCGTAGCGCAAATTATTACTTTCAACAGAATGACATCCAAAGCTGTATTGAAAGATGTTGCCAGGGTGTTAGGTATTCCCTACAAGAAAGCAGACGAAATGGCAAAATTAATTCCAGTGTCCAGGGGTAAACCGGAAAAACTTAAAGTGATGATTTCCAATGAAACACCTGCACAGGAATTTAAAGACAACTATGAAAATACAATTTGCATAAATGCAGAAACTGGTACAGAAGTCCCCGTTCGTCAGTGGATTGACATGGCAATTCGCATTGAAGGAACCAACAAAACCTATGGTGTTCACGCAGCAGGTGTGGTAATTTCTTCAGAGCCGTTGGATGAACTTGTACCGCTGCAAAAGAATAATGAGGGGGCTGTGATTACCCAATATTTCATGGAAGATTTGGAATTTTTGGGGCTGCTGAAAATGGACTTTTTGGGATTGAAAAATTTAACAACGCTCCAGAAAACTGTTGATTATATTAAGCAAACCCAAAATCTAATTGTTGATCCAGAAATGCTACCTTCTGATATTGAGCGCAGAGCTCAAGAGACTTTTGGCCGAATCAAAAAGTTACCCGATGATGTAGATAAAACCTATAGACTTTTAGAAAGAGGAGATTTAGAAGGTATTTTTCAGTTAGAATCATCTGGAATGCTGGATGTAGTGAAAAAACTCAAACCTTCCTGTCTGGATGATATTTCTTCTATTTTGGCACTTTACCGACCTGGGCCGCTGGATGCAGGTTTGATTCCTCAGTTTATTGACTGCAAACACGGTAAAACAGTTGAATACGATCATCCGCTATTAGAGCCGATTTTAAAAGAGACTTACGGAACGCTTTGCTTTCAAGAGCAAATTATGCGGATGGCTCAAGATTTGGCGGGCTATTCTTTGGGGCAAGCTGACTTGCTGCGGCGCGCAATGGGCAAGAAGAAAGCTGATGAAATGCAGAAGCAAAAAGAAACGTTTATCGATGGGGCAACTAAGAATGGAGTAAGTCAAAGAATTGCTGAAAAGTTGTTCGCACAGATGCTACAATTCGCGGAATACTGCTTGAGCTATGACACGAAGATATTGACAGTGGAATATGGGCCGATGGCTATTGGCAAAATTGTTGAGGAAAAAATTGAATGTACTGTTTATAGTGTTGATAGCAACGGTTATATTTATACACAGTCAATTGCACAGTGGCATCGCCGGGGGCAGCAGGAGGTCTTTGAGTATTGCCTGGAAGATGGCTCGATAATTCGCGCCACAAAAGATCACAAGTTTATGACTGTTGGGGGTCAAATGCTGCCCATTGACGAAATCTTTGAACAAGGATTAGACTTAAAACAAATCAACTCTAGCTCAGATATATAAAATGTATCTCGACTATAGGCAGCTAAAATCGGAACACAAGGAACAAATCATTTCTGCTTTTAATCAGGGCATGGAGTGTCGAGACATTCCTAACTACCTTGGTGTGAGCGAAAGAGCAGTTTCAAGGGTTTTAAAAGAAGCCGACATTAATACTAAGCGGCGAAACCGCTATACTTTAAATGAGAGCTATTTTGATGTAATTGACTCTCAAGCTAAAGCTTATTTATTAGGATTGATAGCTGCTGATGGCTGCGTTACTCAAACTAATTATGTAGCTTTTGAATCTATTGACAAAGAACTTACAGAAATGCTCAGCATAGAGCTACAATACTCTGGTGAAATTAGAGTTATTCAGCCTCAAAATTATGCTCCTCACTACCGAATAAATTTTTCTTCTGAAAAGCTGGCAAGCTCTTTACAGGGCTACGGCATCATAACAGGAAGAACTTTTTCGGAAGTTACCTATTTCCCTAACTTAAAATATTTAGGGTCTTATGTGTTAGGCTATTTTGACGGTGACGGTTGTGCTTATGCAAACAAAGGTAGAAGTGGCGGTTTAGTCTGCATTGTTGGTTCCTTTGAATTTGCCCGCGAACTAGCAATGCACCTAGGGATGGGTTCTGTACAAGAGCATCAATTAAAAAAAGTTTATTATTGGAGAATCTTTAGTCGAAAAAATATACAAGCATTCTATGATTGTGTGTATCAATATCCCCGCTTGGGATTGCAACGAAAGAAAACTAAAATAGAGGCTATTCTCAGGAGTTACAAACATGGTTAAAATTATTAGTCGAAAATCCCTAGGAACTCAAGAAGTCTATGACATAGGCGTTGAACGAGAACATAACTTTATCCTAGAAAATAGTTTGGTGGCATCTAACTGCTTTAATAAATCCCATTCAATGGCCTATGCCTATATCACGTATCAAACGGCATATTTAAAGGCGAATTATCCTGTAGAATACATGGCTGCACTGCTGACTGCTAACAGGGGCGATCAGGATAAAGTACAGAAATATGTGGCCAATTGTCTCAAGCTGGGTATTGAGGTTGAGCCGCCGGATATTAATAGCTCTGAACTTACTTTTACACCGCTGCCTAAACAGATGACTGGCTCTGCAAAAGATAAAATTTTGTTTGGGATTTCTGCTGTTAAAAATGTGGGAGAAGCGGCAATTGAAAATATTTTGGCGGCGCGGCAGGAAGGGGGTAAGTTTAAATCGTTGGCTGATTTGTGCGATCGCGTAAATCTCCATTCTGTCAACCGCCGCGCTCTAGAAGCATTAATTCAATGCGGTGCTTTTGATAAAATTGAAAAAAACCGCAATCAATTAGTACACGACCTCGAAGGGGTGATTAAATGGGCGCAAGAGCGCAAAAGAGACCGAGAAAGCGGCCAAGGCAATCTTTTTGACTTGTTAGGTGGGAATAGTTTTGGCAAGTCAGTCAATACCTATGAGTCTGCGCCTAAATCTAAATTAATAAAAGATTATGACAACCAAGAAAAATTGCGTTTAGAAAAAGAACTGCTGGGCTTTTATGTGTCAGAACATCCCCTAAAGTTTCTCATGCAAGTAAACCCAGACCCCGATGTTGTGACTCTCGAACAGTTAGCAGATAAAAAGGGGAAAGTATCAGTTATTGTCATGCTGAGCGCTATCAAAATGGTAGTGACAAAAAAAGGCGATGCGATGGCAATTTTGCAATTAGAAGATTTGACACATCAAATAAAAGCGGTTGTGTTCCCCAAGGCTTACGAACAAGTGAAACCTTACATTGTAGAGAATGCCATCTTACTGATTAGTGGAAAAATCGAGAAAGATGGCGAGGAAATTCAGATAATTGTAGACACTGCAAAGCCGGTGGAAACAGTACAGGTTGAAGAGGAAATTGAGAAGGCGGAACCGGCAATAAATAACCATTGGCCGGCGGAACCAGTCAACGTTGTACCATCGACAAAACCTGTGGAAGTTTTAGAAATGGTGATTGTCAAGCTGACACCGCAGCAAGTACAAGACGGGAAAAAACTCAATTCCCTCAAAGCTATTTTGCAAGAACTTTCCAATCGGGGAGAAGGTGCTAGCGTTTCTGTGGGGGGAATTGTTGTCGGTGAATATTCCTGTCAACCGCTTCGCATTAGCCCTCAATTGTGGGTGCAAGATGGCGAGGGAACTGTTAGCCGGCTCAAGTCGGCTGGATTTGATGCTTGGGTTTTTCCTCTCAACAATCGCCCAGATGCTGCGGTATTTCGAGAAATGCGATCGCAACTTAATGTACATTCTTGGGCCAGTCGTTTACTTGACACTGACACCGATCGCCTTCACAAGTATGTCACTTATCTCGCCCAACTAAACAGACGCCCGCCAAACTAACACTTCGCCACCAGCCCCACCGGTGACTAAAGTTTGACCGTCAGGACTAAAAGCCACCGGATTGCACCCAGCAAGAGAGCACAAACATTCTCCTGTTTCCAGGTTCCAAATTTTAACCGTACCATCTCGACTGCCGCTAGCCATAGTTTCGCGATCGGGACTAATCGCCACCGAAATCACCGCATCAGAATGCCCTCTCAAAGTATTAATCAATTCCCCTGTATCGGCATTCCACAATTTAACAGTAGCGTCGGCACTTCCACTGACAATCATCTTGCCGTCTTGACTAAATGCGATCGCATAAACCCAATCTGAATGACCGACAAAAGTCCGTACACTCTCCCCAATACCTACAAGCCACATCTTTATAGTTTTGTCAGCACTGCCGCTGGCAAGCATCATACTTTGAGGCCGAAAACTAACAGATAAAACCTTGTCAGAATGTCCCGAAAGTTTTTGAACCAATTCTCCGTTGCGCTGGTTCCACAATTTAATACTCTTGTCGCCGCTGGCACTCGCGATCGCTCCAGAGTCGCAACTAAAAGCCACCGAGTACACGGGGCCGTAGCGGTGACTGTACGGCGAACCAAAATCGCTGTAAAATTCGCGAATCATCGCCTTTTTATCCAGCTTCCACTCAATGACTTTTCTGTCAAAACTGCCGCTAACCATCATTCTCCCGTCTGGGCTGATTGCCACAGCATCAACCGTTGCGGAATGGCCGAAAAAAGTATGGATGAAGTCACCTGTTTGCAGGTTCCACAGCTTAATTGTTTTATCGTCGCTGGCGCTAGCGAGAATATTACCTTGAGGATTAATAACCACAGCATTAACCGGGGCTGAATGACCGTGGAGAATGCGATCGCGCCGCCAGCTATTAGACGACAATAATGTCGGATTGCCAGCGGCTGGCGCAACATGAATCTTCTGGGGCGCCGCGGCCGAGACGGCGGTTGCTGTATGGGGCTGCGAGTTAGTTACTGGCGAATTAATAGCTATTTTTGTTGGCGAATTATAACTAATTTGAGAGCGGGGATATTGCCCAACATTTACCAAGTCTTGCAACACTTCAGCAGCGGATTGATATCGCTCTCTTACCGAATCTTTGAGCAATTTGTTCAAAATAGTGGCTAATTTTTGGCTGACTTTTATGCCTTTTTGCGCCAAGTGCGATCGCCAAATCCATTTGCATTCCAAAGCATCGAACAAATCCTTCAATACCGCCCCAGTTAGCAGGTGAATGCAGGTGACACCCAAACTGTAAAGGTCGCTCGCCGGATACGCCTTGCCACTGCGAATTTGTTCTATGGGCGCATAGCCAGCAGTTCCAGTTATCGTCCCAGTTTGCGCCTCAGAAAAGCCGGTAATGTGCTTAGCAACTCCAAAATCAACGAGCACAAACTGACCCCCCCTGGCCTTCCCCTGTACAGCAGGAGATTCAGCGACAATTATCCCTTTCATACCACCAGAAGATTGAGGTAAAGATGCCCCTCCTTTTCCTTTACCAGGAGTCGAGGTGCCATATCCCGCCGCCCACAAGGTTTGGGGAGTTCTTCGCAGAATATTTTCCGGCTTAATATCCCGATGAATCACCTGCTGCTCGTGAACAAATTGCAAAACAGGCAACAAATTGATCAACAATTCCCAAATCTGTTCCTCGCTAAAAGCTCCCCGCTGCTGCAACTCCTGAAACAAATTATTTCCATCAATTAACTCTTCCACAAGATACAGACGTTTGGCTTGTTCAAAAGAAGCCAGCAAACTTGGAATCTGCGGGTGTTCTCCGAGTTCGTGCAGTCGGTGAGCTTCTTGTTTGAACAGTGCAGTTGCCTTTTCTAATTCGGCCTTTTCTTGAACTTGGGGGAAAAATTGTTTGATGGCGCAGGGAGTTTTCAACCTATCTTCATCGACAGCTAAAAAAGTTCTGCCAAATGTTCCTTCACCGATAGGTTGAATGGCGCGGTAACGCTCTTTCAGTAGCAATTTAGAGCCGCACGCCAGACAAAAATTGGTTGAGTCAGCATTCTGCGGCTTTTGGCAATGGGGATTGAGGCAATAGCTCATCTTTTTTCCGGCCTGGAGATTCCCACCACAGCTAAACTTAGCAACATGGTAGTCTGTTTCCACTCACGCCCAGAGCACCATTCTCGATAATACCTGAGAAACTCGCTTTCTTAACCCAAAATCTCGGCTCTCAGGTTGAGCCCATGGCAAGAAACCAAGGTGAGGACACTAGAAGTGCTAGATGTGAGTTTCCATATATTGTAATGCTTTCCTAAAATTTTGCAGGTTTGCGGCTCACAAACTGGTATGTCAACATTTAACTGTTAACTACGGCTATTCTGGAGCATTTCTGCCGAGAGTAAATACCAAACTGAGATGATCCCGGCTATTCTCCCCCGTCTAAAAGACACTCTTGCTCCTCGCCGCCATTCTGTGAGGATTCTTTGGCTTTAATCACGGCTTCTCTAAACCCTAAAACTAATAAAATATTGGCAAGTGTTAAGAATAGTTCCGCAGAACCGTGCAGCCAATCGACATTTGCTAGTGACTCGTTGTAGGCAACTTTTGCGTAAATTGCGGCGGGAATCGTCACAGCTACAAAAACGAGAGTCCCGTAAAATCCCATCAGAGCTAAACGAGGTGTTTTTCCCGATCGAGTCAAAAACCAGAGAAATCCCAAGTAGGGAAATAGAGACAGAACAAATAAAGTTTCTTTGGAAATCATTAGTAATTGGTGAGCGACCAGATACTATGATAAATTAAAAGCTCAAAAATTAGTGTGAATAATTTTTAACTTTTAATGTTGAGTTTTTAATATTTAATTACAATATTTAATTAGACAGATGCACCCCTTTCTATCGAACTGCTATAGAATCACCCAAGACCATAGCTCTTAACCCAAGCCGCAGCAGGTGGGCAGTATTCAAAACCCCTCACCCACGCGGAGACAAAACCCGTAACTTTTCCCCTAACACCGTTTTTAGAATAACACATTTTTCACCGTGCCAGTGTGTTAATTCCATCACCCCAAAGCTACCCAGCAATTAGAAATAGAGACGGTTCCAAAGTTTTCTGTCTGCTAGGCATCAAGTAAGCATCGTTCAAAACCTCTAAATCTAAGCAGTTATTTCTATCTGCTGCCCTAATTTCCTTGAGCTTAGCATCAAAATCAAAACACGGGCCACAATCCCAAACTTTGAGTTCCAACCGTCCGTTAAACACCATAATTTCCAGTTTAATAGGAGTTTCTACTGGCAAATTATTGTGAGCGTGGCGAACTGCATTACTGAAACCTTCAGCTAACGCCAACTGAAACTTACACCAAACCTCATTGGGGAGCGATAAATCTTTCAACTGCTCAAACCACAACAAAACTTGAGTTAAAGCATTGACATCTGTGTTGACTTGCAGGCTAATATGTTGAACACAAGTTTCATGCAGTTCTTCTTCCTGCTCTGTTTCAGTCTGCCAATCCCAGGTGTTTAATAAATTCATTAACCCATCTAAAACGCTAGCTTTTTTTATATTTTGGGAGCGATTGCAACCTTCTACTTCGTAACTTTTGCTCAGCCACAAACAATTTTGATTGTCGAGAGTCCGGGTGTAACTGAGATCGTCTGCAATCTGCCACATGAGTTTGATCCCCCTCCCGCCTTCTGCAAGTTGATCTATGCTGTTCGACATCTATTTTCCTCGTCTGAAAGTATTAGCTATACCCAATTTTCCCACCCGCCGAGACATTTGGTATTTTTTTTATACTTGCTTGCTCGGTATTATTTCGGGGATCACACAAAAATGCTATCTTTTTTAGAGAAGGCAGCGCATCAGCAATATGTCTTAAGAGTCTAAGCCAATTGGCTTATTTACCGATCGCCTGTACGGAGAACGATCGCCCTCGGCAGCAAAATCCAACTGCATCGATTACGAATACTTATCCGTTGTCGGAGTCGGCCACTTGCCGCAGCCATCGCCAGAATCCCTCGCATTTAGAGCCTCCGGCAGTTCGCCGTTCGCTGCCAGGGAGCCTTGATGTGCGGGCTTTCATCCCCAGCGCGTAAGTAATATGCGTGAGCGCGATGGCTACGCCCCGGCTTACGCCTACGAACCTTACACCGTTGAGTCGCGTCCATCCACTAGACTAGGACTTACGCAAACAACCCCGTTTCGCTCAGAATATTGGGTTGGGCAGCGAAGAATTAACAAGGAAACCGGGTTTTTGGCCCCCCCCACGTAAGTCCACCAGACAAATCGGTGATGCAAGGCAGTTACAGAACTTACCCATACTATGACCAAAATCCAACTGAAAATTCTGACTGCAGCGATAATGCTACTCCCATTTTGCGCCGCACTTCCCTTACAAGCTCAAAATCTGTCTCTAGTCAAGCGGCTGCTAGAAACCAGAGGATGTCCCGGATGCGACTTATTTGGCGCTTCCTTGAGCCGTGCAGATTTGTTTGGCGCTTCCTTGAGCCGCGCCACTCTCAACAGGGCCGACTTAGTTGATGCCGACTTGACTGCGGCTGACTTAATGGAAGCTAATTTAAACAACGCCAACATGAGAAACGCCTTTTTGGCTGACGCCGACCTCAGCAAAGCTGACATGAGCAGGGCAGACATCAGGGGAGCCAACTTAGAAAATGCCAACCTCAGCGAGAGTTTTCTGCGAGACGCATCGCTCCAGTTGGCTAATTTAAAATGCAGTAATTTGAGCGCCGCTAAACTAAGTAGAACCGACCTGAGAAATGCCGATTTAAGCGGTGCAAATCTCAGGGGTGCCGACCTCCAAGAAGCCGATTTAAGCGGTGCAAATCTTAGCGGTGCCGACCTACGATCTGCCGACTTGAGGGATGCGAGATTGAACAAAACTAATCTTACAGATGCCAATCTCTGCGGCGCCAGGATGCCGGATCGAAAAACATCTCGGCGAGGCTGCGAAGTTAAGAAAGAACAAGCTATAAGCGCGAACAATTACTGTAATTACTGCTATGCCTTAAATGACTGGTGGCTGAATGTATTAAGGTTATACTAAGCGGTATCATCGGGATAACTGCTCCGCTTTAGATATCTACTGTTAGAAGGGCGAGCAGGCGGTACAGATATCAAACTTAACCTGTTACCGCCAATAGCTTTTATCTACTGTGAAGAACCTAAAAATTGGCTCAGTATTTGCAGATATTCTGCGCCCCCGATATGTGCCACATTAGTGTGACCTCCGTCAGGAACTATGTACAACTGTTTGGGTTCAGGTGCTGCATCAAACAGTTTTTTGGTCATTTCCACTGGAACTACATTGTCAGCAGCCCCGTGAATAAACAGCACAGGCATTTGCAGGCGATCGACTTTTGAAAGAGAATCAAACCGCTGTGTCAGCAAAACATCGATCGGAAACATCCAAAACAGCCCTTTTTGGAAATTCACCATCGCCCGCGTGGAAGTAAAAGAGCCTTCTACGATTACCCCTGCTGCCTCCGGGTGACGCACGGCTAGATCGATCGCGATCGCCCCTCCCAAAGAATGACCGTAGATATAAATTTGATTCGGGTTAATCCCCCGCTGTTTCACCAAATAATCCCAAGCAAGTTGAGCATCCTCATAAACCTGAGATTCACTCGGAAAATCGCCCTGGCTTTTTCCATAACCACGATAATCCATCACAAATACCGACAAACCTAACCCATGAAATCGATAAGCGTGTTCGACATTTGATCCCACATTTGAAGCATTGCCGTGCAGGTACAAAACTACCCCCCCTAACCCCCCCTTGTTAAGGGGGGGAACCGGAGCGACTGCCGGTCTCTCACTTTGCGGGGACGTTCCGACTCCTCTAGCTCCCCCCCTTGGCAAGGGGGGGCTGGGGGGGGTATCCGAGTCTCCGGTGTTAACAGTGTTAACAGAGGGAACAGCCTCCCCCTTTCTTGCTCCCCCCCTTAGCAAGGGGGGGCTGGGGGGATTTTCCGAGGCAGGAATCCACCACCCGTGCACGCTGTCCACCGCGCCTGTTTTAGTTGAAATTGGCAACCAAACATCTTGATAGTTCAACTGAAAAGCATCTGGCGTAGTTTCGATCGCCCGCGCAGGAAAAAAGATAAACTTACCTTGCGCTACAAATAGGAATACACAAGCAGCAGAATAAGCAACGGCCAAAACTATCCCAAAAGCTATTAGCGATTTAGACAAAAGGAATACTAGCAACTTGTTCATAGATAGAGCACGCGGGAAATTAGAGATCGCTCAAAAGCTAATGGCAAATGATTAATTCAGACAATTAGCCAAGATCGATTACTAACTTCCGCCGCAGCATTCCGCCGATTTTCAAAAATTAATGCAATTCCGGGTGGTGCAAGTGCCAATTCGTAGACTGTTCGTAAGCGTGAGCCACCTGAAACAACCGAGATTCTTGCAAAACATTACCAATCAGTTGTATACCCACGGGCAGTCCTTTATCGTCAAATCCGCAGGGCAAACTCAAAGCTGGCAAACCAGCAAGATTCACGGGAATAGTCATCAAATCTGACAAATACATACTCAGGGGGTCATTGAATTTTTCGCCTGCCTTAAATGCGGTAGTAGGAGCTGTGGGACAGACTAAAACATCAACTTGAGAAAAAGCTTTTTCAAAGTCTTCTTTAATCAAAGTCCGAACTTTTTGAGCTTTTAGATAATAGGCATCGTAATATCCAGCCGACAATACGTAAGTGCCGATCGCAATCCGGCGTTTAACTTCCGCACCGAACCCTTGAGAGCGGGTTTTGGCATACATATCCAAAAGATTATCGGGGTCTGGAGAGCGGAAACCGTATTTGACTCCATCATATCGCGCCAAATTTGCCGAAGCTTCGGAGGGAGCAATAATGTAGTAAGTGGGCAAACCGTAGCGGAAGCGGGGACAAGAAATGACTTGAATTTCTGCGCCCAATTGTTGAAATTGCTCGATCGCCTTAGTAACAGCGTCTTTAACCCCGGAGTCTAGCCCTACACCAAAAGTTTCTTTAATTACACCAATTCTAATCTGACCTTTCGGTCGCAAACTGGGTCTTAAAGCTTGAGCGTAGTCAGGAATTGGGACATTAAGACTCGTGGAATCTCTCGGATCGTAACCGGCGATCGCCCCCAACAAAATCGCCGAATCCTCAACCGTCCGGCCAAAGGGCCCAATTTGATCGAGAGAAGAAGCATAGGCCACCAAACCGTAGCGAGAAACCAACCCATAAGTCGGTTTCAGCCCCACCAACCCGCAAAAAGCAGCAGGTTGGCGGATTGAGCCCCCAGTATCCGAACCCAAACTCACGACGCATTCTCCCGCGGCTACCGCTGCGGCAGAACCGCCAGAAGACCCTCCGGGCACGCGCTCCAAGTCCCAAGGATTCGCGGTAACTTGATAGGCAGAAGTTTCTGTCGAGCTCCCCATTGCAAACTCGTCCATATTCGCCTTACCTACAATCACCGCACCGGCTGCTTGGAGTTTGGTGACGACGGTGGCATCGTAGGGAGGAACAAAATTCTCCAAAATCCGAGAGGCGCAGGTTGTGGGAACGCCCTCGGTGCACATATTATCTTTAACGGCGATCGGGATGCCTGCCAACAGGCCAATTTGCTCTCCGGCTGCGATTTGGGCATCCACTTTATGGGCCTGCGCCAATGCGCTGTCTGCTGTCACGCACAGAAAGCTTTTCAACTTCGGCTCTAGCTGGGTAATTCGGTCTAATGCTTCTTGAGTAATTTCCACAGCAGAGCGTTCTTTATTGACCAGTTGTCGGTGCAACTCGCGGATGGATGCCATGCTCGTACCTTTATCATTTCTACTTTGAGACAATACAGTTAATATAGCTGGCAATTGTACCTGCTTACAGCCCGAAGGCAAAATCGGCTATTTTTGTGGCGAAAGTTCGATCGAGCGATCGGCTTTTTCGATCGAACGTATTAAATGCTAAAATCAGACATTAAAAACCCCTATTTATTACTCCCAAATCACCTATGCAATTAGAAGACTATTTTAATTTCATATACCTTTTGAAGTGGATTGAGGAGTGCCGCTGCAACAATGATCTTTTGTGGCTGTGCATTGCCCAGTGCAAATCCGGTAGCCACTCGACTTTTTGTGACGCTGGAGTATCCTTAAGCACATAAATTTATTTACAAGCTTTTCACAATTCATAAGGGACTGAGCGCACTCATCATGGCTAAACTTGAGGAATTAAGCGAAGGGTTTAAGCTTAAAGGAATTCTACCGAACACCACAGTCACGGTAGAACGTGTCTCCAGGTGTGGAGCCGATGCTGTCACACTAATATATCGAGCTGATGACAGCGGTAATCTAGGAGATCGCGTCCTGTATCGTTCAGACGAGGCACAATTAGAACTTATCACTCAAAAATATCCTTGGCGGTTCGATGCTGATGGGGCTTTATTTCGCCTAGTTTCGGAAGCCCTCCGAATTGACTTTGCCCATCTATTCGATCGATTTTTGGCTATTCATACCTCAAAAGTCGAGCCGTATCCCCACCAAATCACGGCAGTTTATGAAGAAATGCTACCACGTCAACCTTTGCGCTTCTTGCTGGCTGACGATCCAGGTGCAGGCAAAACCATCATGGCCGGGTTGTTGATTAAAGAGTTAATGATGCGCGGTGATTTGCAGCGGTGTCTAATTGTTGTTCCTGGCAACTTAGTAACCCAGTGGAAACTAGAACTCCAGAAGAAATTTGAGCTAAATTTTGAAATTATTAGTAACGACCACATCAAGACCACACTCACAGAAAACGTTTTTGAAAATATGCGCTTGGTCATTGCTAGGGTAGATAAATTAAAACGAGATAAATCGAGTCAAGAGAAAAAACTTCAAGAAAATATCAAGTCAATTGAATGGGATTTAATTATCTGCGATGAAGCTCACAAAATGTCTGCCTCTTTCTCCGGGGGTGAAGTGAAAGAAACTAAACGTTACAAGCTTGGAAAGATCCTATCAGATAGTAAAACTACCCGCCATTTTTTATTGATGACTGCTACGCCTCATAACGGCAAAGAAGAAGATTTTCAACTGTTTATGGGGCTGCTAGACCCCGATCGCTTCGAGGGCAAGTTTCGTAATGGCGTTCATTATGCAGACACCTCTGACATGATGCGACGGATGCTAAAAGAAGACTTAGTAGATTTGGAAGGCAAGCCTCTGTTGCCACAACGTTTATCTTACTCTTTAGCTTATCATCTATCATATTTGGAAGAGCTGCTTTATAAACAAGTGACTGAATATGTAGAAAAAGAATTCAATAGGGCTGATAAACTAGAGAAGGGACGCAAGACGAGCATCGGTTTTGCCCTAACAATTTTACAGCGACGACTGGCATCATCCCCAGAAGCAATTTACCAGTCTTTGCAAGGGCGACGGGAGCGATTGGAAAATAAATTGCGTCAAAAAGAAGATTTTCTGAAGACACTCACTTGTCCCGATTCAGAGGATTTAGAAGATTTTCTATCTCAAGAAATAGAAAATCTGGAAGATGAATTTGTAGATCAAGCTACAGCCGCTTCAACTATTGCGGAACTTTTAGCTGAAATTAATAAGCTAGAAAAATTGGTACAATTGGCACAAGAAGTGCGAAAAAGCGGTACTGATACAAAATGGGAAGAGCTTTCTAAGCTATTTAAAAATAATCCAGAAATGTTTAATTCTCAGGGACAAAGGCGCAAAATTATTGTGTTTACTGAACATCGCGCTACTTTGAACTATTTGGTACTCCGTGTCAGAAAAATTATAGGTGAACAAGCAGTTGTTGCCATTCATGGCGGTGTTAAACAAGAAGATCGTCAAAAAATACAGGAGGCATTTAACCAAAATCCTACGGTGCAAGTTTTAGTGGCTAATGATGCTGCGGGTGAAGGGATTAACCTCCATGAATCTTGCCATTTAATGATTAATTATGATTTGCCCTGGAATCCCAATCGACTAGAACAGCGATTTGGGCGCATTCACCGGATTGGTCAAACAGAAATATGCCATCTCTGGAACTTGGTAGCAGTAAATACACGAGAGGGAAAAGTGTTCCAAACGGTGCTGGAAAAATTAGAAGTGGCGCGAAAAGCATTAGGAGGTAAAGTTTTTGATGTCTTAGGAGAGGCGATCGATGGTAAACAACTAGAGAAACTTTTAATTGAGGCTATCCGCTATGGTGATAGACCCGACAACCAAGCGAAACTAGAGCAAGATATTGAGGACAAACTTAATCTAGAGAACCTTAAAAATATCTTAGAAAAACGGTCACTTTATCATAACTTAATGGACAATTCTAAGCTGCGTGAAATTTATGAAAATATTGAACGCGCAGAAGTGCATAAGCTACAACCCCACTTTATAATAGACTTTTTTGTAGCAGGCTTTCGGCTGCTTGGAGGTAAAATACAGGGAGGTGAATTGGGACGTTATGAAATAGTAGCTCCTATTCCAAGTAGTCTCCGCAACCGATTACCTAAGTCTTACCGTCACATTTGTTTTGAAAAAGCTCAAGCTCGTCTTCGGGGTAAACTAGATGCTGAGTTTATCTATCCCGGTCATCCACTCTTAAATCACACAATAGATTTAATTTTGGAACCATATCGTGCTTTATTAAAACAAGGATGTATCCTTGTGGATGAGAATGACTTGACTGAACAAGTTCGCATTTTAGTGTACCTAGAACATTCTATTGAAGATGCTCGTAAGGACAAGTCTGACCATTTCAGAGTTGTATCTAGGCAGATGCAGTATGTAGAGATTGACTCAGAAGGTAACGCTAAAAATGCAGGTCACGCACCCTATTTAGATTACCGACCTTTGCAGCAATCCGAACAATCTTTGCTACCCCAGATATTAAACATATTGATGAATCAATCTTCAATCCTACAGAAAGGGATTGATGAACAAGCGCAACATTATGCCATTCAACACCTAGTTCCCCGGCATAAAGAGCAAGTGCAACAGCAGCGGACGGAGCGGATTAATAAGACAATAGAAGCTGTAAAAGAGCGACTGACTACAGAAATTAACTACTATGAGAATCGAGCCGAAAAATTTCGACTAAAAATTGGATTGCAGGCGACTGCACAACCCAATTACGATAATGCTCGTCGGAGAGCAGAAGAACTAAAAGCACGCCGGGAAAAGCGACTGGCAGAGTTAGAGCAAGAGCGTAATATATCAGCTAAACCGCCAGTGGTTTTGGGCGGTGCATTGATTGTACCTGTGGCTTTGATCCAGCATTTGAAAGGGGAAACTCAACAAACTCCAGGTAATTTCGCTATAGAAAAACAGCAAGTAGAGAATCTGGCTATGCAAGCAGTGATGGCAGCGGAACGAAAGCAGGGATTTGAGCCAAGGGATGTAAGTGCTGACAAGTGCGGTTATGATATTGAATCGCGCATCCCCGGCACGAATCGGCTGCGTTTTATTGAAGTCAAAGGTCGAATTCGGGGTGCGAGTACGGTGACAGTCACGAAAAATGAAATTATCACAGCTTTGAATAAACCTGATAGTTATATCTTGGCTTTGGTGGAAGTTTCTGAGTCAACACAATTATCTCTGAATGATTTTACTTTGCGTTATGTTCAGCGTCCATTTCAGCAAAAGCCAGATTTTGCAGTGACAAGCGTGAATTATAGCTGGTCGGAACTTTGGTCTAGGGCAACCTTAGTTTAAGTAATCCCTAGCAGGCAATTAAACACCGAGTCTTTTAGCTTCTAGGAAATCCTTAGTCGCTTTTAATTGATCCCCAACCCTTTGGTGGGCAATACCACGGTAGTAGTAGGCAATACCATAGTCTCGTTTGAGCAAGAGAGCTTGGTCATAACATTGAATTGCTGCCCAATAATTTCTTTGTCGGGCATGAACTCTACCTTGTCTGCATAAAGATATTTCTTGATTCTCTGTCTCAAAAAGAAGGTTATTAGTAGTTTGGGCTGTTTTAGCTGTTGCAGGAGGTTGATTAGGTGCTGCTTTAATAGGTTTTGTTTGAAAAGTTGCTTCATTAGAAGCTTGCCCAAGTAACCTTTTAGCTTCACCTTCAGCGAGTAGCTCTAGTTGAGCAGGATCTTCTAATATAACTTGAGTAAAGCAACGTTTTTTAGCTTGATAAATATCCAAAAGACCAGTAATTTTTATAAATTGACGGTTCCAAGTTTTTAATTCTTCGGGTTTTATTCCTTGAATTTGGGCTAATTTATCCAAGCCTTGTCCCGAAATTACTATCCTAAAACTACCATCTTTGCAGCTTGAAGATGTAGGATTATCAAAATTAATATAGAAAGACTGATGTTGATTATTTTGAATATTATCAATCGTGCTAAAGGCTCGACCTACAACGGTAATCTTTTCCCCCTTTTGCTTAAGCAACTCTGGTACATTATCGGCTGCAAAAACTTTTGATTGTGAGGGGGGTACAGTAGCAGTAGGCTGTATTTTGACCCTGGGAACACCCGGAAAAATATCGACTCCTTGTTGGGCCGCCCGATCGCACCAATAGCATTTACCATAACTTTTGCTGTAGTAATGGTTGGTAATCTGGTCACACTCGGCTAAATCAGCGATCGCAACTTCCAGTGCTTTGTACCATTCCCCAGCAGTGGGTCGCAAATGTGGTTTTGTATGCCCATCATTAAAGCATCTAAGAAAGCATCGCTGAATCTCAGGATGCACAATATTTAAGGGAATTGTCAATGGCCCAGGCTGGATCAAACTGTTTGGGGCATAAGGCCAAAATCCTTGGCGAATTAGTTCACTCGGTGCCGGCGAATCTCCTTCTTTTACCCATTTTCCTTTAAAGGGCTCAGCGCCAAACAGCAACAGGTAAACAATTACTGCCAATCGAAAACGGTCGTGGACTTCTGTTTGATCTGTAATATGAAAATCTTTATCTAACAGTTCTACAGGGGTGAAGCCTTCTGTACCCACCAAGCAGCGATACACCTCGTCTGTATTAGGATGGCGAACCTGAAAAGAATCTGTATCAATAATCGAAGGTAAAGTACGATTATTAACCAGAATATTTTGTGGCTTAATGTCACCTAAAACATAACCTTTGTCATGAATTAATTGAATAAATGAGGCGATATTTAGCGCTGTCGTGTAGAGGAAATACCAATTAACCTCAAGCTTCAGCATCTTACGACGCTGTGGATTATACACATCTAGTAATTCTTTTGCATCTTTGATCTCTGGCATTAAAAAGCCTAACACCGAACCATTCCGATCGGTCAGTAGTTCCTGGGGCCAAGCAAAAGAAATATGATTGAGATGTGAGTTAAGCTCTGTGGGTGGGTTCGCTACCATGACTTCCAGCTTCTTAACGCGCTCGTGGTGTGAAGAGTGATAAATCTTGGCGAGATAGCCATTGCGATCTGTTTTCCAAACGGTTCCTTCACCACTGCTGGCTATTTGTTCGACTAGAGCGATCGATTGACCTGTACTGGCACAAATAAGAACTGTCATTTCACTTTACTATCGTCATAGAGGCACAAAAGCAAGGTTTTATCGTCGTCAGTTTTAGCATTTAGCCTTTCAGAGTCAAGGAAATTTTTAATATATTCGTCTTCCTGCTCTGGATGACTGGTTTCTACCATATATTCTTCTAGTGGCTGGAAAAAAGGCGGAAAAGGTGTCCAGTCACTCATCCGAATCGCTACTCGCTCCAGTCCATCTGTTGATGCACAAATAAACTTTTGCTGACCTGGTAAAACACGCACACGCATCTCATTTAAGGCATTTGCCGAGGTGACAAATGTTGTCTCATTAATAAATTCTCCTTTGTCTGGGGTAAAAAGTAGTTGATCTTCTCCTTCCCGAAGACGCGCCACTATGAATCCATCTCCAATCTGCATGGCAGCAACCCAATTCGGAGTAGCCAAAAATACTAATAAAGTACAAGCTAAGTCATTAACTGAGTAATCGCTACTGGCTGCTCGTTCTTGCAAAGCTTTTACTACTTCTTTTAAAGTATTTGCAAATATTGTTCTAGCTTGTTCATCAGGGAGAGGTTGAGGGGCGCAATGTAAATAAAGGGTGTACTCTCCAAGCTGCAAGAGTTCATTAAGTGCTGTCTCGACCGTCAACTTGGCACCTACATCAGAATGTTTAGCGCTACCAGCCCCATCCGCAATAGCCCCCAAGATTACGTTGTGGCAGATGATAAATTGTCCGTAATCTTGGCAGGGTAACTGCTGTTTTTTATGGCTGGTTCCTGTTGCCGAACGTGCGATCGCTTTCCAATCCACAAAATATCCTCAGTATCTAGGTAGTAATTTGACCCCATCCGACAGGTGGCAACGCCACAGCCACTCCTATCTTCTCACTCGAAACCCGTTTCATCGAGGTACTCAACCACACAAACAGAGAGCGAAAATCTAGACCATTCAACATTATAGGTGGACGTTCTGGCGGGGCAATTTGTGCGAGAATTTTCGTATTTGCGTCCTTCACGCCAACCGCAAAGAAACAGAGTCGGCGCTTTGCCTCATCCTCCCGCACGCGCTGCGCTGCCAATTGCCAGCAATCAGACGGCGCTCCATCTGTAATTAAGAAGATCCAAGGGCGATAATACTGAATACCGTTGGCTTTGTAAGTCTCCTTGCGGGCTTCGAGTCGATCCAAAGCGCAATCAATAGCCTCACCTATTGGAGTGAAGCCACTAGCTTCCAGTCGTGGCGGTGTGAAGTGGTCAATGGTTGCGAAATCTTGTATCAGACGCACTGGGCCGAAGGTGATTATCGCTACCTCGACACTCAGGGAGGCTTTCGTATCTTTCAGTACGTCCTCCTTAAAAGCCGCAATCCCTCGATTCAACTCCTGAATCGGCTCTCCCGCCATAGAGCCAGATGTATCGAGCAACAGGAGGACTGGACAGCGATTTTCCGGGTTCTCAACAAATTCAGGCAATCCTACAGGCATCCACTACCCCCACTAGAACAAAATTAGTGATAGTTTTATTCTACAGGAAGAAGACCTTGGGTAATAAGCTGCTATGTATCTAATTTGACAGTCAATTTGTATGAGATTCTTGTGGGATGGGCAGGATGCCCATCTCTGTATTCGATTTATATGCGATTCAGCTTATCTACCCCTCTAAGCTAGGAGTACGTTCATCGACTAGAGTTTCCAAGAAAGTTCTAGTTTATACCACCTAAACATATTACCAGCCCACAAAAATAGAACAGCCGCCGTGCCTATCCCCACCCCGACCGAGGTGGGGATAGGCACGGTTAATATTTGTCAATCCGCGTCCAGCCGCCGACCTCTGCGCTAAACAAAGCTAGGTATTTGCCACCACGATCCCCAGGAAAATAATTTCATCCGGAATTATCCCCAAAACCCAAGATATATGGTAAGAAGTTCCCGATGCCCCGTTGGAGGAATGCCACCTAAAGCTCACTTAGAATCCCACCTGACGGCAGAGGAACTCAAAATTCGCTACCGGCAGGCACAAAACACCACAGAGTCGCGCCGCTGGCACTTGCTGCTGTTAGTGTCCCGAAATTGGACTATCAAACAAGCAGCCCAAGTCGTAGGCCTCAACTACGACTACGCCAAAGAAATTGTCCAGCGCTATAACCGAGAAGGGCCTAACTCTGTGAGAAATCGCAGCGGAGACCGCCAGCCCCCTCCTGCAAAATCCTTGCTGAATCCTGAACAGCAAGAAGAACTGCGACAAGCGCTGCTAGGCCCTGCCCCCGACGGCGGAGACTGGACAGGCCCCAAAGTCGCTCGCTGGATTGCCGAAAAGATTGGTAGCGATCATGTCTGGCCCCAACGCGGCTGGGATTACCTCAAGCGGTTGGGTGCTGACTGGCGACGGCGGCGCAGAAAGTAGATAGTCCGCAATATTTAGAGGGGGTTGATTGCCTTCGTGCGATCGCTCCCTTTATTTTAGTTATCTTGCCACATTGGCGCGATCAAAACCCTTTTAGATTTTAGATTTTAGATTGAAGAAAAAATCTAAAATCTAAAATCTAAAATCTAAAATCGTTTGACTGATGTAACAATAGCTGCTTATATTGAATGTGGTGGTGTTGAGGATGTTAAATATGCGAGATATCAGGTGTTTTTTGTCGATCGCCAACAAGATGGCGGCAGTAGTAGCCGGCATTGGACTGGTTCAGATGTTAACCATCGCAAGTTCATTCTCTCAATCATCTAACCCGCGTTCCCTAGACGAACTCTACAAAATTCGCGATGGGCTGATCGCCGAATTAGAACAACCCTCCTCTCCCTCCCCAGAACCAACCCTCCTCTCCCGCTTAGTTCCCCTCACCGCCAATCCTCAAGAACAACTGCTACAGCAGTTGCAAGCGGTGGAAGCTCAAATATTAGTAGAACAGAGAGCTAACGACAACTTACAGCAAGCAGTCCGTTTAGCCAACCGAGCCCTAGAAACTAAACAGCAGCCCAATAAGTCGATCGAATCTTCGCAGCAAACTCAATTTTTCTGGCATCAAGCCCTCAACAACTTGCAGGAAGTTCCTCAAAATTCATTTTTAGCTTCCCTCACTGCCTCAAAAACTCAAGAATACCGGGAAAATTTAACAGCAGCAACCTTTCAAGTGCAGCAAGCAAAATCGGATTTTTTGGGTGTGCTTGCCAGGGAAAGCGGTTTGTCGGCTCAAGCTTCGATCGGCATTTGCAACCTTTCTAGAGAATGCGTAAACATCCGGGGCGATGTACCTCCTGTCAGTCCAGCCAGCTTAATTAAATTGCCGATTGCTGTCGCCCTGATGCAAAAAGTCGAAAGAGAAAAAATTAGTCTGAACCAGGAAGTATTAGTCAGTCGTGGTAATTTCACCGAAGACGCATCGGCAAAGATTACGTCCAATCGCAATTACCCGCTACAGCTACTGTTAGAAGAAATGATCTATCGCAGCAGCAATATCGCCACCAATCAACTGATAGATTATTTGGGTTCCGATTACATCAATCAATATTTAGATAATAGCGGCTACGAAGTCACCCGCGTCAACTTCAAATTAATGGGGGAAAGAATTATGCCCTCCAACCCCGGTTCAGGTCGCAACCGCCTGACTGCTAACGAACTCACCGAAATGATGGTGCAAATTTACAACGGCGAAACACCCGGTGCTAAACTATTAATAGAAACTCTCAACCGCCAGTACGATCACGCTCTGGGATTTGCCGCCTTACAAGGAACTAAAGCTCAGTGGTTGGGCGAAAAAACCGGTCAAAATTCCAAGGTGCTCGGTACAACTTTAGCGATGAGCATTGACGACGAGGCCTATGTGATTACTGTGATTGACAGCCGCAGCGGCGAGCTACAAATGCGCCAGTCTATTTCTAAAATTGCCGATTACATTGTCCGAAACCCCAGCTTTTAACGGCTGGAATATACCATTTATAGCGCGGGACAGCGCACCGCCCAAACAGTTAAAAAATGCCGCATCAACAACTCAGTGTTTCCGTCAAAGGCAAAGGGTTTCCGATTCTCTGCTTGCACGGCCATCCAGGTTCCGGCGATTGTATGTCCGTCTTCACAGAACACCTATCAAAACGCTTCCAGACGATCGCCCCAGACTTGCGCGGATACGGCAACAGCCGCACCTCAACTTTCTTTGAAATGACCGATCATCTGGTCGATTTAGAAGCACTATTAGACAGATTAGGAGTCGATCGGTGTTTGGTGATCGGATGGTCTTTGGGAGGGATTTTAGCCCTGGAATTAGCCATGAAATATCCCCAGCGAGTCACAGGTTTGATTCTCCTTGCATCCGCAGCCAAACCGCGAGGAAGTCATCCTCCCATCTCTTGGCAAGATAACCTTTACACCGGTTTAGCCGGAATTATCAATTGGGTGATACCGGGTTGGCAGTGGAATATTGATACTTTTGCAAGGCGATCGCTCTTTCGCTACTTGATACAGCAGCATAACGCCACCCCTTACCGCTACTTAGCACAGGCAGGTACCCCCGCCTACCTCAAGACTTCCAACACGGCCACCAAGGCGTTAAATACCGCTCTGAGGGCTGGATACAACCGACTGCTCCATCTCGGCGACATTCAATGTCCCAGCTTGGTGCTCGCCGGAGAGGCAGATCGGCACATCACCTCAGCATCCAGTTTAGAAACCGCCCGCCACCTCCACGATTGTCAGTGGCAGTGCTATCCCAATACAGCCCACTTGTTCCCTTGGGAAATTCCCGATCGGGTACTCGCAGACATCGATCGCTGGATTGAGAGTCACCCCGAAGCAGTTGGCAATTGCGAGTGTTGAGTTTTGAGTTTGTCACAAGCAATTTATCACGCAACACTCAAGAGTTTTGAAGTTATAACTCACAACTCAAAACCGCACAGCGTTGCGAGGGAAGCGTAGCCCTCTCAAAACTCAAAATTCCCCCTGCTTCTACTGACCGCTCAAAGCCGGCCACAGCCCTCCATCACCAAGCTTTCCCAAATCTTCTGCAACAGTTAAAGTAATTGGTTTGCAGCGGTGAATCGAAACACTAACACCTTCTGCCCCTTCATTTTCTATGTCTTCTACATATCCTGCTTTTGCAGCTTCCGCCTCTCCATCGGTTAAGAACGGGCCAAAATAGTAAATGCACCGCGGCGCTGAAGTTTTAACTTCAACCCACCAAGCCAATCCGAAAAAGTTGAGCAAGCTAATCAAGAATTCTTTCATCTGCTTTTCTAATGTATTTGACGGTGTTTTTAGGGTGCTGCGAACACGCCTAGGCTTTTGTTATTTACACGTGGCTGACTGCTACCAAGAACCGATCCAAACCTATTTAAATATATCTAAATAGATTTGTGTCGAATTCCTGTTTGAACCTAGGGGCTAGGCCCCTTATACTTTCGCAGGAACAAGTAATGACAGTCGATCGGCTATCTTTACTTGTTCAAGGTGTGGTGCCACCCCTTTCTGGGTGGCATTCACAATAAACTACTCTGTTGTGCTCTTTTTTTCAACCACCTTTACGATCCGTGTACATGAAACTTTTTGGGCCCGCGCTGACGGTAAATTTCGTATAAAGCCATCCCCGTTGCTACCGAGACATTCAGGCTAGGAGTATGGCCCCTTAAAGGAATTGAAACTAATCCGTCACATCCGCGCTGTATCAAAAGGCTCAAACCGTCAGCTTCACCACCCACCACTAAAACAGTGGGTCCGGAGAACTTGACTGTCTCTATAGATTGACCGACGCCTGCTGCAGTGCCATAAATCCAGAATCCAGCCTCTTTGAGTTCTTCCAGCGCCCGGTTAAGATTGACAACCCTCGCCACGGGCAGGCTTTCCAATGCCCCTGCTGCCACTTTTCTTACTGCCGAGGTAATCCCAACAGCCCGCCGCTGCGGAATCACCATGCCCTGAGATCCCAATGCTTCTGCGGTGCGAATAATCGCCCCTAGATTGTGCGGGTCGTTGAGTCCTTCTGCTACCACAATTACTGGATCTTCGCAAGCCGACTTAGCCTTGGCGATCAGTTCGCTCAAATCCAGGTATTCGTAGGCTGATACTTGAGCGGCTACGCCTTGGTGGTTTGCTTTGCGCGTGATGTAGTCGAGGCGCAAATCGTCAACTTCGTCAATGATGCTGCCGTTGGCTTTGGCTTCGGTTAGCAAGCTATGAAAGCGGGGATCGTAGCGCAGGTGGGGAACAACCCAGATCCGGTTGAGGACTTGGTTTGTTTCTAAAGCTGCTTGCACCGCATGGCGGCCGTAAATCATGTCGTCTGTGTCTGCGTCTGGTTGCACGACAGTATTTGAGGCACTGTCAACAGGGCGAGTGTCTCTGTCTTTGTCTCTGTCTCTGAAATGGTTGCCCCGGAATTCCTGCGGGCTATTGTCTTTGTCTCTGTCTTTGTAATAATTGCCCCTGGATTCCTGGGGGCTGCTGTCTCTGTCTCGGAAATTGTTGCGGGCCGGCTGCGGGCTGCTGTCTCTGTCTCTGTCTCGGAAATTGTTGCGGGCCGGCTGCGGGCTGCTGTCTCTGTCTCTGTCTCGGAAATTGTTGCGGGCCGGCTGCGGGCTGCTGTCTCTGTCTCTGTCTCGGAAATCGTTGCGGGCCGGCTGCGGACTGCTGTCTCTGTCTCTGTCTCGGAAATTGTTGCGGGCCGGCTGCGGGCTGCTATCTCTGTCTCTGTCTTGGTAATAATTCCCGCGGGATTCCTGCGGGCTGCTGTCTCTGTCTTTAAAATGATTATTTCTGCGAATGTCCGGTTGGCCGTCGGAATCGGCTCTCCGTTTGAAAATTGCTCTCACGGGCATTTCTCGCGATTGCGGGGCGAAGGTCGATCGCTTTTGAGGCGCGTCTACTCCACGAGTGTCGGGACGGGGCTTGCGTTCAAAGCGGGGAGATGATGGTTGTGAGTCCTGACGGCGACCTTCGCTTTTGAATGGCTTGCTGTCGGAATTCGATCGCGAAAAGTTGGGTTTGGTAAATTTTCTCATTGGTTTCTTGTGCTCAAAACGTTTTGGCTGAAGGCTAATCGGTTGTAGATTGTAGATGTGAGATTCTTGATTGAGGGAGCAATCTTGGGGCTTTGAGATTTTAGATATTCTAGGGAGGGAGCAAGGATTTTGCTGTGTTCAAATTGCTAGTTAATAACTGATAAATCCTGTTTTGCCCGATCGAGATTTTTGCGGTTTTATGTTAGCCGTGCCAGGATGGTTAATTAATCCCTCCCCATTCCCAACTCTTAACTGCTAAATCCTTTAAGTCTCAAGATCTAAAAGTGCCAGAAGTTCGGTCAATCTTTCGGGATCGGTGAGATACAAATATCCGACCAAGGTTTCTAAGCTGCTGGCTTGTTGGTATATCTCTGGATCTGCTCGCTTAGAACGGCCCGCTGCAGCATTGCGGCCGCGCTTGACAATTGCTAATTCTGTACTGTTCAAGTAAGGAGAGAGTGAGCGCAAATGACGCGCTTGAGTTTCGGCTCGTACTTGCCCCACCACTAATTCGTGATAAGCTTGCAATCTTTTGGGTGGGACTAAGTACGAACTCCGAACGTAGAGTTCGTACACTGCATCTCCCAAATATGCCCAGGCTGCGGGCGAAATTCTTTCTATTTCTGCTGGTGTAGCCCTCGCAGGATGCACTCGATTTAAACTGATATCCGTCAGACTCAGTTTGAGTCCGTCATCTGCGATCGGCGACATACTTTTTTAAATAAAACTTCCGCACAGCTTGGTTTTTCTAGTCACTTACTTATTTCGTCTTTCGTTACTTTAGCAATTATAGCTTTCACAGGAGTGTTCGCTGTCCGATCGCGAAACGAGATATATAGGCAAAGCTTTGCGTGACGATCGCACTCCTAAAAAAGGCTTTTTACCAAATCGGGATGCTCTAATTTTTATACCATTTTTCCGCGTGTTTGCCACACATATTTTACTGCCCCTCCACCGAAACTCTAAGCATCGGGGAAATAGCGGCTGGCGCGTGTCGCAGCTTCTGGAAAAATCGGTATTGTTTTACCAGCAAACAAATAAAAATTTGCTATCCAGCGTTGAGAACCGGATAGCTAATTTAACTCACTTTGGCGTCAAGCATCCTTGACGTTTTTTACCGCCTCATCAACCGAAGGCTGCAAAGACAAAAATTTCTCTAAGCGAACCAGTTTAACAGTCTGAGTTACGCGGGGATTTGAGACAATTTGCAATGTCCCCTCCAAGGTTTGGGCTTTTTTGACAAGTTGCACAAGTGCGCCCAAGCCTGAACTATCCACAAAGTCTATCTGAGACAAGTCCAAAATTACGTGTTTTGGGCCCTCGTCAATACATTTGCTTATTACCTTCCGAAAAGTGGCCTCAGAAAAAGCGTCCAGCAGGCCAGTCAGGCGAAATAACTGACAGTTATTCCTGACTTCGCGAGTGCCTCTGAGGCTAACGGTCAGGGTCAATGACTCAGGAATGACACCCTCCTAGCTAGATATGGCTTAAAGTCGAGGCTTCATTATAGGAGTTTTTTGGTCTTTTGTCTACAGTTTTTTTTGTCAGTGGTTTTTAGTTTTTTTGAGGCAGCAGTCATTAACGGTTGACTGCTGACTGCGGACTATTTACTGCTGGCTACTTTCTGATTGTCTCGCATTGACTGCACGAATCGATCGAATAAATAATCGGCGTCGTGCGGGCCCGGACTGGCTTCTGGGTGGTACTGCACTGAGAACAGTGGCAGAGTTTTATGCTTCAATCCGGCTACGGTACGATCGTTCAAATTGAGATGAGTAATTTCTACTTCGGGGGCTAGGGAATCGGGGTCGATCGCAAAACCGTGATTTTGGCTAGTAATTTCTACTTGCTCAGTTAAACCCGCTGGATGATTCAATCCCCGATGGCCGAACTTAAGTTTAAAAGTTTCTGCACCCAAGGAAAGTCCCAAAATTTGGTGTCCCATGCAGATGCCGAATACGGGTTTGTCCGACTTTAACAAAGCTTTCGCAGTAGCGATCCCTTCCGTGACCGCCGCCGGATCTCCGGGGCCGTTGGACAGAAAAATGCCGTCCGGGTTGTATTTGAGGATTTCCTCCGGCGACGTGTCAGCGGGGACAACGATGACCCGACACCCGTAACTCGCCAGACGCCGCAGGATGTTGCGCTTGATCCCAAAGTCTAGCGCTACCACCGTCCACATTTTGCCATTAGCAGGTTTGACTGTAGGACTGAACTCCCAAACCGAGTCCGTGGCTTCAGACCACTCATAAACCTCGCGAGTGGTGACTTCCTGGACCAGATTCAGCCCGTCCATGCTGGGGGCGTCTTGCACGAGTTCCAAAAGCTCTGCCTGGTCGAGAATCGTCGTCGAAATCCCACCGTTGATCGCTCCCACCGTGCGAATTTTGCGAGTGAGGGCGCGGGTGTCGATCCCGTAAATTCCGGGGATATCGTACTGTTTCAGGTAGTCTTGCAGAGATTGCGAGCAGCGCCAGTTGCTGGGGCGGCTGCATACGTTCCGGGCGATCGCACCCCGAACTTGCGGGCGCGAGGATTCTTCGTCTTCAAGATTTACCCCGGTATTGCCCAATTCTGGATAAGTAAAAGTTACAATTTGACCGCAATAGCTGGGATCGGTCAATACTTCTTGGTAGCCCGTCATTCCAGTATTAAATACTACCTCGCCAACGACGGTGGCGTCAGCGCCAAACGACCAGCCGCGGTAAGCAGTACCGTCAGCCAGGACGAGGAGAGCGGGTTGTGCAGTTGAAAGTGACATGGCATCCTTAATTACTTTCGTTTGGTTTAATTCTTACCACTGCCAGGGATTTGATGCTAGTCGGCAATGTACAGATATTATTTTAATTTGTGCAAGGGTTCGGAAAAGCAAGGCACTTATGCCACAGGTAATCAAAAAGCAGCAATACAGCAGTTCTCAATCTTGGTGAGGTATGCCCGATGCCCGATGCCCGATGCCCGATGCCCGATGCCCGATTCCCGATTCCCGCTTATAAAGCGTGCACCTCATGTTACTGAGAAAGGCTATAAGTGCAAATTCTCCATCTCCCCCCGCGCCAGCAATTTATCTGCCAGCAGCTTAGGATGCGGGCGGAAATTCTATATCTATACCAAAAGGCAGTTGTCGCTGTTACGATCGAGCTACAGCGTTTAATCAAACTATGGCCAGCAAATCTCCCTTGCCTTTACTCTCAAACTCAAAAAAGCCTCTACCGATCCCTCACAACCTGCGCCAACCTTTACTGGTATTAGCAGGGGTTATTTCTCTGATCAGTTCAATTTTAGTAGGGAGTGTTGCCAACTCCTCGTCAGCCGTGGCTCAAGAAAGTGAGGGATGCTTCATGCGGAGCTCGTCAGGGCGAACCGTCAACCTCAGCCAATCAGTCTGCGGTTTTCTCCCCAAAGAATTGACTCCCACCACTTCGGCGGCAGCAAAGTCGGGAGTGTTTCAGGCAAAAATCAAACGCCGCGCGGCTAATATCCCGGTCATAGAAGTCACGTTTAACGGCAAACAAAAGTTCGAGATGATGGTAGATTCTGGAGCTAGTGGCACAGTAATTACACCAGCAATGGCTAAAGCCTTGGGCGTTGTTCTCCAGGGAACAGTGCAAGCACAAACTCCCAACGGAGTGGCTACTTTTCCCCTCGGTCGCCTGACTTCTATGGAAGCAGGTGGTCTGGCGGTTAACAATGTAGTTGTCGCAGTCTCGCCATCCCTAGATATCGGACTGTTGGGTCACGACTTTTTTGGTAATAAAGATGTGACTATTAAGCAAGATGTCATTGAATTTCGATCGCGGTCTTAAAAAGAAGTTAGTGGTTAGTTGTTATTTGTTAGTTGTTATTTGTTATTGATTACTCGTTATTTGTAGCAACTGCTTTCCTAACAACTACCAACTGCTTTCGGGTCAACTAACAACTAATATCATGTCCGATCGATCGCGCATCATACATAGTCTGGGCGGGTTTTTGAGCTGGTCGATTTTTGGCGACTATTGCTGGTGAACCCGCCCCCTACAGGAATCACGGTCAATCGACCGAATATGATATAGCAACTGTCAACTGTCAACTGTCAACTGCCAACTAACAACTGCCAACTAACAACTGCCAACTGTCAACTGCCAACTAACAACTGCCAACTAACAACTGTCAACTGCCAACTGCCAACTGCCAACTCCCAACTCCCAACTGACTTCATTTCAAAAACTCAATCAACTGCTGCAACTTCAACCAAGACTCACCGCTCAATAAAATGTCCTTAGCCAGAGAAACTCCTGCTGCGTGAGAACCCATAGGAATTGCACCTCCCACCTGAAAAGCCAAAGACGCATTCAAAGCTACAACATCCATTTGTGCGGGCGTACCTTTGCCTTGCAAAACGTTCCGCAAAATCTCGGCGTTTTCCTCAACATTTCCGCCTTTTAACGAGCCGATCGCACTTGGTGTCAATCCTACCTTTTCCGGGTCTAAAGTAGTGAGTTCGACTTTGCCATCAGACAAAACCGCCAAATCAGTCACATCACCCAACCCCGCCTCGTCCAATTTTTCTCTGCCGTGAACGACTACAGCTAACTCAGTCCCCAACTCGCCCAAAGCTTGAGCAATAGTTGATACCAGACTAGGATCGAACACCCCGATTACCTGCCCTGTAGGGCGCATAGGATTGACAAGGGGCCCTAATAGGTTAAAAATAGTCCGCACCTTCAAAGTGCGCCGGATCGGCGCTACAGCCTTAAGTGCGGGATGCCACCCAGGCGCAAATAAAAAGGTGATGCCCACAGAGTCTACCGCAGATCTTACCTTCGCGGGATCGGCGTTGAGGTTGACTCCCAGTGCTTCCAACACGTCAGCAGAACCGACTTTGCTCGATGCGGAGCGATTTCCGTGTTTCGCGACTCGAACTTTGCCGGCGGCGGCCACAAAAGCTACAGCAGTGGAAATGTTAAACGTGGAAGCGCCGTCGCCACCTGTGCCGCAAGTATCAATTAATTTGAGATTGGAGATTGAGGATTTGGGATTGACAACGCTCTCCGACTCGCCTGCAAGCGACTGAGAATGCAATACCTGAGCCATTCCTGCCAATTCTGGGGCAGAGATGCCTTTAGCTTGGATGGCCGCTAAAATGGCTCCTGAGAGGACGGGGGGAATAGCTTCTGCTAGCCATCCCTGCATCAAGTCGGCTGCTTGGGCGCGTGAGAGAGATTGTCTGTCTAATAGTTGTTGCAGGAGGGCTGGCCACACAGGAGAATCCGCCGTCTGGGTTGAAGCAGGGGATAACTCTGACGTTGCTAGTAGAGGAGAATCTGTCATTTATTAGTTCTAGTCAAATTTAGCTTGATCGAGCTTTGCGTCTAAACCGAGAATAGATCGGGATTTTACCAGACTTGCCGACCACATTTTGCGCGATCGGGCCGAGATTTTTGCCCAAATGCCAGCACCGCTACAGAATTTTTCCGCCTGCAGTAGCAGAATATGAATTTTTTGATACAACAATTACCCTATTGTTGTGCCAACTTTACATAGAAACCCCAAATCGTACAACTGCCAGCAGTCTGCTGTATTATCTATCAGCAATAATACTTAACAGTAACTCAGGGCACCCAAAGACCGATAAAAGTTTCCGACAGGAGTTGTGGAGAGCAAAAAATTTTAGATTTTAGGAGAACCCCAGATTCATCTGTGGAGTCAACTTTAATCTAAAATCTCAAATCGACTGACAGCAAGGACAGCGAGCATTTAGCTCTTGCAGGCGGGTTAGTTGCTTCGGGTAAGAGTCGATCGTACTCTCACCCACATCCTAAAAATAGGCTCTTGCGGTTATAGAAGTCGCTGCCTTTTATTGTAACAACATCCTTGCTACTAACTTATTTCAGGGTATTCAACTGCTAATATATTCAGGGAGATTTCAAGGAGCGGGTTTTGATCGAACACGTGCACCGCAGGCCGATCGATGGGGAGCATCTCAATGAAAGCAGCCAAGCTAGAAATTGGAGTTTGGAGGTGGGAGTTTTGAGGCAGGAGGCAGGAGGAAAGAGTCAGAAGGAAGGAGCCATAATAAGTGTTTTTACAAATAGGAGATGCTCCCGATCGATGTGCCAATGCGAGCGTGACAGCCAGTCAAGCCTCAAATAAATACCGGATTAGCTAAACTTTCCGCAACAATCACTAACAACTAACAGTCCAGTAGGACAGATGAATAAACACACTCGTCTCCGGCTGCGACACACTATTTTTAGCCTAAATAACGGCTCAAATTTAACAGGCGGTAGACCAAAAATATTCAACTCACACACAAGAGCAGGGTATTCACAAGTGGGAAATCAAAAATTAGGAAATAAAGCGATAGAATGCCTGAATGTCGCGGAGGCACTGCACCAAATGGAAGCAAAATATTATAGTATGTTTGAAAATGCTGTGTCGGGTATTTTTCAAACAACCCAATCCGGTCGCTACATCAGCGCTAACCCAGCTTTGGCTCGCATCTATGGATATAATTCGGCTGAAGAATTAATGGGCTGTCTGACTGATATCAGCGATCAGCTTTACGTCAATCCCGATCGCCGCGATCAGTTTGTTTCTGCTTTGCAAGAACAGGGTATCGTATCGGATTTTGAGTCGCAAATTTTTCGGCGGGACGGAACAATAATTTGGATAGCTGAAAATGCGCGGGCTGTCTGCGATGAAGCAGGGAAATTGCTCTACTACGAAGGTTTTGTAGAAGATATTACCCAGCGCAAGCAAGCAGAATCTGCACTTCGAGAAAGCGAAGAACGCCTGCGCTTAATAATTGAAGGCGTCAAGGATTATGCTATATTTATGTTAGATCCTGATGGCTATGTAGCTAGCTGGAATTCTGGTGCAGAACGCATTTTGGGATACAGATCTCATGAAATAGTCGGCAATAATTCGGAGTGTTTTTTCACTAAAGAAGATCTGGAAATCGGCAAGCACAAAGAAAAATTAATCCTGGCGGTGGCAGAAGGTCGATACGAAAATGAAGGCTGGCGGCTTCGCAAAGACGGCTCGCGATTTTGGGCGAATATTATTGTTACTCCTTTGCGCGATGAAAGGGGAAAGTTGCAGGGCTTTTCTCAAGTAATGCAGGATATTACTGAGCAAAAGCGGGCGGCTGAGGAAAAAATGCAGTTGATTGCTTCTTTGCAGGCATCGGAAAAAAAGTTTCGCACTTTGTACGAATCGACGACTGATGCGGTAATGCTGCTAGACGAAGAGGGTTTTTTGGATTGCAATCCCGCTACTTTAAAGTTATTTGGATGCAGCACTGAGTCGGAGTTTTGCGGCAAGCATCCTGCAGAATTTAGCCCGCAGTTGCAACCGGACGGACAAGATTCTATGAGTCTTTATCAAGAGCGCATTAATACCGCTATGCGATCGGGAAATTGCCGTTTTGACTGGCGGCACTGCCGTTTGGATGGTTCTGAGTTTCCGGCGGAAGTGCTGCTAACTTCTATGGATATCGGCGGCAAAATAGGGCTGCAAGGCGTGGTGCGCGATATCACTTATCGGGTGCAGGCTGAGGAAGCACTGAAGCAGGCTAATGAGGTATTGGAATGCCGAGTTAAAGAGCGGACAAGTCAGTTAGAAGAGGCTATTAAAAAGTTGAGTTTATCGGAAGAAAAGTTTTCTAAGGCTTTTCGATCGAGCCCAGATCCGATGATTATTACTACTTTTGCTGAGGGTCGTTTTATTGAAGTTAATGATAGTTTTCTGTTGATGACGGGTTACGATTTAGAAGAAACTACCTGGAATACAGTACCGGGGTTAAATATTTGGGTAAGGCCTGAAGACCGACTTAATTTTAGGCGAAGTTTGCACGAACAAGGTGTTGTTCGCAATCAGGAATGCGAGTTTCGGATGAAGTCGGGATCTCTGGTGGTGTGTTTGCTGTCAGCCGAATTGATTAATTTGGACGGCGAACTCTGTATGCTGGCGGTGATGACGGATATTACCGATCGCAAACACGCCGAAGAAGCCCTACGGGAAAGCCAGCGGGCCTTGGCGACGCTGATGAGCAATTTGCCGGGAATGGCCTACCGTTTTCGCAACGATGCCGATCGCAGTATGGAGTTTGTCAGCGAAGGTTGCTATCAGTTAGCCGGCTATTCTCCTGAAGAATTTATCGGCACTCGGGAAGTTTCTATCTCGGAATTGACTCACCCGGACGATCGCGATAATTTGTGGAATGCCGTCCAAGTTGCCTTACAAGAAAATCGACCCTATCAGCTAACTTACCGAATTACTTCTAAAAATGGCGAATTAAAATGGGTTTGGGAGCAAGGTTTGGGAGTGTTTTCCGACTCTGGAGAATTGATAGCTTTGGAAGGGTTAATTACTGATATTTCCGAGCAGAAACGCAGTGAAGAAGCTTTACTGCGATCGCAAATAGAGTTAACTCAACAAAAACTTCAACTCGAAAATACTTTGCACGAATTGCAGCAAACTCAAGCTCAATTGATTCACACTGAGAAAATGTCTACTCTCGGTCAAATGGTAGCCGGTGTCGCTCACGAAATTAACAATCCTGTTAGCAGCGTCTGCGGCAATCTCGTCCACGTCGGCCACTACACGGAAGATTTGCTGAATTTGCTCGATATGTACCAGAAGCACTGCCCCCAGCCGCCGGCAGCAATTCAAAATAAAATTAAGGATATCGAATTAGAGTTTCTGCTAGAAGATTTGCCGAAAGCGATGTCTTCGATGCAGGTTGGCGCCGATCGCATTCGGGAAATTGTGCGATCGCTCAGAAATTTCTCCCGCAAAGACGATTCTCAAATGAGCAAAGTTAACCTGCACGAAGGGATTGAAGGAACGTTGCTGATTCTGCAAACTCGCCTGAAAGCCAGAGGCAACTATCCCGAAATTGCGGTAATTAAGGACTATGGAAATTTGCCTTTGGTTGAGTGTTATGCGGGGAAAGTCAATCAGGTATTTATGAATTTGATCGGAAATGCGATCGACGCGATCGAGGAATACAACGAAGGGCGTTCAGTTGCCGAAGTCAAAGCTAACCGCAGCAAGATTAAAATTAGGACAGAAGTCCAAAACTCCAATGCTGTAATTAGGATTTCTGACAACGGCCCCGGTATGCCCGAAGAAGTTTCCCAGCAGTTATTCGAGGCTTTTTTTACCACCAAACCCGCCGACAAAGGCACCGGTTTAGGCCTGTCAATTTCCTACAAAGTTGTCCAAGAACACGGTGGCAAACTTAGCTGCGTATCTGCACTCGGCCACGGAGCCGAGTTTATCATAGAATTGCCGATCGAACAACCGTAGTCAGCAGTCATTAGTTATTGGTTATTTGTGACTGTTGACTGTTGACTGATGACTGTTGACTGTTGACTGATGACTGTTGACTAATGACTGATGACTGATGACGCTTGAGCGCTAACTAATGACTAATGACTAATAACTAATAACAACTGACAAGTGCCAACTGCCAACTAACTACTGACACATTTCCCAATAAATTCGAGCCACCTTATCCCCCGGATTTTGCCCCAAACAATCCGCAAAAAGTCCCGCAGCTTCCCTAAAATTCTTCATATTGTACAAAGACAAAGCCTCAGTAAATAGTTGCCGAGTCGCTAACTTCCCCGCTTTAACTTCCGGCCAATCCGCATCAAAAACTTCATAAACAGTCACCCATTCAGACTTACCCTTAACCTGAACTTTATCAATTACCCGAATTGCATAATCAGCAGGATTTTTCAAGCGATCGAAAGTCTGCTGAGTAATTAACAGCGACACCCCATAATTTTTCGTCAAACTTTCAATCCTAGAAGCCAAATTAACCGCATCGCTAATCACAGTACCGTCCATCCGGCTTTTTCCGCCGACTATACCCAGAATCAAAGAACCAGTATTGATTCCCACCCCAATCTCAACTGGCACACAACCCAGAGAAGCGCGATCTCGATTGTATTCAGCAAGAGTATGCAGCATGGCAATTCCCGCTTTCAAAGCATCATCCGCGCCCTCGCTAAACAAACCCATAATTGCATCGCCAATATACTTATCAATAAACCCCTTATTTTCCACAATCAGCGGTTCCATTCGACTCAGATAAGAATTTATAAATTTGAAATTTTCTGTCGGTGTCATTTGTTCCGAGAGAGTAGTGAAATTGCGGATGTCAGAAAACACAACGGACATTTCCAACTCCACCGCTTCTCCCAATTTAATATCAACAATACTGTCACATCCCAAAAAAGCTAGAAACTCCTTGGGTACAAAGCGACTTGTCGCCTCCGCAATTTCTAATTCTGCATCCAGTGAAAGTTCCAAATTGCAATTGACCTCAAAGAGATCCTCGATGAACTTTTGGCGTTCTGCCTCAGCTTCTTTGCGTTCCGTGATATCTTGAAGAGTGTTGATAGCATAAACAATATTTCCTTGTTGATCGTAGATGGGAGTAGCGAAGATTTCTAGGGGAATAATCTTGTCGCCTTGATGAACTTCTGCATCGTCAGCCGTAGCACTTTCCCCCTTCAAGGCGCGCACGCTGGGCAAATTCTCCGTAGGATACTTTTGATTTGTACCTGCTTGATAGAGTTGATAAACCTCTGATAATTGCTGGGAACTGGTATCCGGCACAACTCCTTTACCAAATATCTCTTTTGCTTTCCGATTGATGTAGTAAGGTTGACCGTCCGCATCCAGCACACCCACACCAATCGGCATTGCTTCCAAAAACTGTGTCAACCGATTTTCGTTTTCGTGTAGTTTAGCAATGAGTACGGTTTGCTGGCTGTTTAACTCGGCCAACTCCTGATTTATTTCCTGGAGTTGGGCATTTTGTTGTGCGAGTTGTTTATCTTGAATATAACTATTTAGCGCTTCTCTAACCGTCAATTTCAAGTCTTCAGCTTGCCAAGGTTTGGTAATATAACGATATAAGTTTGCAGAGTTGATAGCATTGGCGATCGCCCCAATATCTGCTTGTCCTGTCAGCATGATTTTTATAGTTTTAGGCGAAATTATGTGAGCCTGTTTCAACAGCTCATCTCCCTTCATATCAGGCATAATGTGGTCGGAAATAATTAAAGTAATTTCATCCCCATCATCGAGCAATTCTTCAATTAACTCTAATGCCTCTTCTCCGCCTTCAGCAATTTCGATCGTATAATCATTGCCGACAGCCTCTTGGAGTTCTGCTTTGAGGCTCCTGAGTACAGTTTTCTCATCATCAACACAGATAATTACCTGTTTGCTCATAGTTTAGATAAACCAGATTCAATAGTTTCTAGCAACTCGGATTCTAACCAAGGTTTAGATAAGCAAGAATGGAGATTAGCCTGTTTTTTTGCTCGGTCAATTGCTACTTGATCCGCTTGACCTGTTAGCAGAATTTTAATTACACGGGGGTAATTCTTGTGAAGACCAATCAGCAACTCATCTCCCTTAATACCGGGCATTAACCAATCACAAATAATCAGAACTAGGCTAATTTTTTCTTCATAAAGTTCGCTGATTACCTCTAACGCCTCCTCAGCATCTTCGGCTCCTTCGTAGGTGTACGCATTCCCAAATTCGGCTGCTAGCTGCGTCCTCAGACTGTCTAATATTATTCTCTCATCGTCAACGCACAGAATAACTGGTTTAGACATCTATTTTTTCTCCTTTTTAATTGTTATTAGTAGCAAAAGTAGTCAAAGTAGTAAAGTGTATTAGTATGCCCCATCTTATCTTAAGATGTCACAAGCCAACTGCTCGCCAAATCTTCTCCCCCTCCCCAGTTGCCAAAACCAAGAAACTTATATGCGTAGCACCTTAGCTGAGCATAACGCATCGTACTGCTGTTTTACATCCGTTTCCTGTTGAATCGGAGTTAGGGGTCTCAAAACGCTTTAACTTTTGAAATACTCCCAATGGGGTAGATTGCAGCTTAGGCGGAACCAAGCAAAATCCGACCTACTTACTACCTTATATCGTTTGCGAGATCCTTGACTTGCTTATACAGTGCCCATTGGCAGGAAAACATTAAATGTAGTTTTGCCAGGAATTGATTCCACTTCAATTTTTCCCTGATGCTTGTCAACAATCTTCTTCACAATATCGAGCCCCAATCCGCTGCCTTCTCCTGCGGGCTTAGTAGTAAAAAACGGGTCAAATATTTTCCCTTTTATCTCTTCTGGTATCCCTTTTCCGCTGTCGCTAATGCTAATCTTAGCCTGGTCATCTTGAGCCGTTAACTCAATTTTTAACGTGCCTCGATAATCCATTGCTTGCAAAGCATTGTGAATTAAATTAGTCCAAACTTGATTTAGTTCGTCGGGATAGCACAGTATCGGCGGGATGTCGGCATAGTTTTTGATGACATCCACTCCCTGTTTGAGTAGATTTTGATATAGGGTTAAGATTGTTTCAATACCTTCTTTAATACTGGCTGCTGTTTTTTCGCCCGACTGTTCGTAGCGGGCATAAGTTTTTAAGGCAAAAACTACTTTTGAGGCTCTGTCTGTGGCGGTGTTGATAGTAGCGATGCCTTTTTTTAATTCGGAAAGTTTGTAGGCGATTTCCAAGAGATGTAAACTATCGGCTCTTTGTAACAAAGGGACAAAGGTATCAATTTCATTATAAACGCCCATGATAACTAGGCGATCGGCTACGGTATCGGCACCACAAATCTCTAATTCTTCCAGTTGGCTTCTCAAAGCTCTCTTTAATTTGCGTTCTTCTTTGGTTGATAAGCTTGCTTCTTGTTGCAGGGAACGCTGAAGTAAACTCAAGAAATTATGTGCTTCTTCTGGGGAAAGAGATTGAAAAAGTGCGGGCAACTGTTCTAGAGTTTGATTTAAGAACTTAGAAACATTTCCTGCCGAGGAGCGAATCGCGCCCAAGGGAGTGTTAACTTCGTGGGCAACTCCGGCTACAAGTTGTCCTAAAGCTGCCATTTTTTCTGATTGAATCAATCCTTCTTGGGTGGCTTCGAGATTGCTTAAAGCTTGTGATAATTCTTGAGTGCGTTCTTCTACTTTTGCTTCTAAGTTGGCATAGAGTTGGGCATTTTCGATGGAGATGGCAGCTTGCGAGGACAAAACTTTTAACACGGCTACTCTGTCGGGAGTAAATGCACCTGGGACTAAGTTATTTTCTAGGTAAATTATTGAAATTAGGTTATTTTGTTTGAGCAGAGGAACGCAGAGCAATGATTTAGTTTGATGTGCCTTTATATAAGCATCATTAGTAAATTTTCCGCCCCTAATAGCATCATTTAACACAACATCTTTATGAGTGCGATTTACATAATTAATCACTGACAATGACAGTAAATGACTGCTTTCAAAGGGGATTGACTGCAATAAATTGGTGGTGTCGCAATCAACTGCACCGGATGCTTCAATTAGTAGTTTGCCCTGAGATTCCAACAACAAGTATCCCACCTGTGCGCCAGCATTCTCAATCATAATTGTCATCAATTTTCGGAGTAATTGCTCTAGCACAATTTCACCCGCAATGGCTTGGGAAGCTTTGATAACTGTCGCTAAATCTAAAGCTGTACTCGCTCCTGTGGTAGTGTGAGCATTGGGGACGAGAGGGCCTGTGTTTTTACCAAAAATCGTCCCAGATTTAGCCTGTAATTGCGGATATCTTGCTTCTAAATCCTCAACTTTTGCCTTAGCTTGCCAGCGAGTATAGCCGTAGTGTGCTCCTTTGAGATATGTTTGGGCAATCTCCTCCATACCGCTTACCAGATAAAACTCCGCTGCTAACTCATAGGCTAAAGCTTCATCTTGAATATATCCGTTATCTCTTGCTCCTTGAATCGCTCGCTCATAAAGTTTTGCTGCTTGCCAATTATCTCCTAATACTCGCGCTTTTTCTGCTTCAACTAAATCATATTTGTGCTGGAAATTGAACGGGGCAAGCTCTGCCCATTGCTTCATTTGCTTTTGGTTTGATTCGACTCCCTCCAAGTTTTCCATGAGATCGGGAGAATACTGAGCGAGCAGGGCAAGAGAATAGTAGAAGTTATGGAGAGCAACATACATAAATCCCATGAGAGAATCTATGTATTCTGCGGCTGCGATCGCATTCTTCACGGCATCGGCATAGTCTTTGAATAAATAAGCGAGATTTAGTTTGGCGAGGTAAACAAGACTAAGCAGCGTGCGGTTCTTTGTGGCTAGCAAACGGGGAATTATTTCCTCCTCGTTAAAGCTTTCGCCCAGCAAACGAGATGGGGTGGCAGTTGTTTCCAAAAGATTTAAGGTAACTTGCCGCCAGATATTAGTCTGGTAGAGAGCATATTCCTGTTTTAGCTTCCATAATTGTTCGCAGGATTGCTGCATTTTTGAGGCAACACATTCTAGTCCTTCTCCAGTCAAAAATAGGGTGACACAATAAGCTTTAATACAATAACCTGCGTACTCAATATCTCCTGTTTCAAGTCCGCTTTTATTTCCGTCTAGTAGCAGAGACAGACTGGTTTTTGCGGGTTCTTTCCAGTGCTTTACTAAAGAGCAGAATAAGTTATAAATTTTTGCTTTTAGCTCTCTAGCATGATATATATTTACTAGCTTCATTGCCAATATTCCGGCGTGATATCCCGTTTCTATGTTGCCTTTTCCCGAACAGATAACAGCATACGCAGCATAAGCATAAGCAGCCAAAGCTGAATAACCTTTTTGAATTGTCAGGTTAACCATTGTCAAAATAATTAACACTAAAACTCCGGGTTTCGCAAATAAAGCTGACGGACAAATAGACATCAAAATTCGCATGGCTGCTAGTTGAGCAGCGTCAGTCATTTGCGGGAAGCTTTCTAAGTCCATCAGTTGTGGCAGATCTACGTTACTATCTTCCCCTGTCGAGAGAGAAATTTCTAGTAATTTTAATGCTTCTAAACCAGTTTCTATTGCTTTAAGTGGCTGATTTTGAGCGGTATAAATTTGCACTTTAAGTTCGTAAGCTTTTACCCTGTCTAGCTGATTTATTGCTCGTTCCAAGATAACTTCAGCTAATTTTTCTGCCCGGTCAAAGTTGGTGTTTAAGTATTTAGCCTCTACCATTTCTTGATAGAGATTTAGGGTTAATTCATACTGCGTTTGCCAACTCTCTTCGGTTAAGAGGCTTAATCCTGTATTCAAATATTCAATCGCAGCACTGTAAGCCGTCGCTGCTTTGGCTTTCTGGCCCGCTATCAAATTGAGTTTGGCAATTTCGTTTCGCTCTTGTTGATGGGTTAGTAGGGGCTGTACGGCGCTGCTTAACCCTACCCCGATATTAAGATGATCTACAATTTCAAATATTTTTTTTGATAGTGTTTCGGGCGAACTGTTCTTTAGCAACAGACGACCAATTTGTAAATGAATGGCTTGTTTTTCAGATTCGTCAATCAAAGAATAAGTTGCTTGTTGGATGCGATCATGTCCAAACTTATAGTGGTGAATTAAAAGTTGACTATCTAATTCTGAGATAGTAAAAATTAACTCAGCATGAATGGCTTTTTTCAGAGCATAGAAAATTTCAGCGGGGGAGCGATCGCAAATAATTGATAGAGTGTTTAAGTCAAACTCTGCCCCGATACAAGCTGCAAAACGCAATACCTGTTTAGTAGTGGACGGCAATTTATTGAGTTTGCCAACCATTAATTCTACCACATTGTCAGTAATTGCCATCGCCTCAATCTGAACAATATCCCACTGCCAACTGCGCTCATTGAAATCGAAACTTAGGAGATTTTCAGTATATACGTCTTTCAATAATTCCGTAATAAAAAAAGGATTGCCACTGGTTTTTTTGAGAATTAATCCTGCTAAATCTCTGACAGCATAACACTCACATTGCAACGTATCTGCAATCAATTCATTGATATGTGGTTGGGCTAAAGGTAGTAGGGTAATCTGGTTAACTGTGGCTCCCTGAGAGCGGATATCTTCCAAAGTCACCATCAAGGGATGGGTAGAATTGACTTCGTTGTCTCGATAAGCTCCAATCAAAAATAGATATTGGGTATCTGTATCCACCATCATCAGTTGGATTAATTGGAGGGTGGCAGAATCTGCCCACTGCAAATCGTCCAGAAAAATGACTAAAGGATGCTTTTCTGAACAAAATACCCGAATGAAATTGCCGAAGATAAGATTAAAGCGATTTTGTGATTCAGTTGCACCTAATTTCGGCAAAACTTGCTGTTGACCCACAATTAATTCAACTTCTGGAATTACATCAATAATAATTTGACCGTTAGCCCCAAAAGCATTTAATAATTTTTCTCGCCATTGATTAAGCTGTTCTTCACTTTCGCTTAATAGTTGCCGCACTAATCTCGAGAAAGCACTGACAATAGCAGAGTAAGGAATATTCCGCTGAAATTGGTCAAATTTTCCCGCGATAAAATAGCCTCTCGCCTTAGTTATAGGTTTATAAATTTCCGATACCACGGCTGATTTTCCGATACCAGAAGAACCAGCAACCAGCATTAATTCTTTACGGGATTGCTGGTTATTTTCGTTTTTGGTAATCCGAGAGAATGCTGCTAGTAAATCTGCAACTTCTGCCTCGCGTCCGTAAAGTTTTTGGGGAATTTGGAACTTGTCGCAAATATCTTGACTACCGAGGGCGAATGATTCAATTTTGCCCTTTCTCTGTAACTGGTTCAAGCATTCTTCTAAATCTGCTTTGATTCCGCAGGCACTTTGATATCGTTCTTCTGCTGTTTTGGCCATCAATTTGAGTGCGATATCAGAAATAATTTGGGGAATTTCTGGATTAACCTGATGCGGCGGTACTGGTTGTTTGGCGATGTGGCAATGTACCAACTCCAAAGGATCGTCAGCGGCAAATGGAAGTTGTCCGGTGAGGAGTTCGTAGAATGTAACGCCCAAAGAGTAAAAGTCGGTTCGATAATCGAGAGAACGGTTCATCCTTCCAGTTTGTTCTGGAGAAATATAGGCTAATGTACCTTCTAAAACATTGGGGTTTTTTAGGGTAGGATTTTCCCGGGTGAAGACAGTAGAAATGCCAAAATCGATAATTTTGACTTGCCCGGTTTCTGGGTTTAGCAGGATATTGGCTGGGTTAATGTCTTTGTGGATAATTTGGGCAGCATGAATTCGAGCCAAAATCTCTGCTGTTTGAATAGCGATGCGGAGGAAGTGCTGTAAAGATGAAATATTTTGCGTTTCTATAGGGTTATCATGCAAAATTTTTAAAGAAGTGCCACCAAAATCTTCAAAGATAATGACTAGAGTTCTTTGATACTCTTGTAGGCTATAAACTTTGACAAATCCTTCGATATTGTTGAGATTACAAGTAATTTCGTATTCCTGCTTGTAGCGGGTAAGTTCAGCAGGATCGGGATAATCTTGATCGAGCATTTTGAAGATAACAGGTTGATTATCCTGTTCGCGAATGCCTCGATAAACCGTCGAATTAGGGCTTTCGTAAATTCGATCGAGAATCTCGTATCCTTCAATTTTTAACATTTTGGGTGATTTTTAGAATGTTAATTTTTATGTAATGTATGGTAATCTGCACCTTCTTAACAGTCGCTTTTTTTGAGCGGAATTATGTCTATTTAACCTGAGATGTTGAACTATTATCAATAAGCCTTTTATGGGCGGGCTAGGAACAACGGCTCACAACAAAATTCACTTTTTGTGGAACAGGCCGGAAAGCCTGTTAGGCGAGAATGATGCCACCTATGAGTTTAACAAAACTTGTATTATTGACTACAACTAACTATTTTTGACAAGGACTAAAAGATTGTCGGTGAAAGACAGATACACCGCAGCGTTCCAAAGCCAATTTATGTTTAGCTGTACCGTATCCCTTATTATTTGTCAAGTCATATTCAGGATACTTAACAGCCAAACGTACTATTAATTCATCGCGCCAAACTTTCGCCACAATACTAGCAGCAGCAATCTGAATCGATCGCGCATCACCCTTAATCATCGTCTCTTGCTCGATCGCCAAATTGGGAATCCTTTGATTCCCGTCAACCAAACACAAATCCGGCGTCACATTCAACTTCAAAATCGCCCGTTTCATCGCTAACAAAGAAGCCTGCAAAATATTGAGGCGATCGATCTCCCGCACCGAAGCCACACCAATTTGACAGTCAACAGCCACAGCCCGGATTTTCACAGCTAACCGACTCCGGGCTGCGGCACTCAACTGCTTGCTGTCGCGCACCCCGCAACTTGCTAATTCATCGAGAACTTCGTCGGGCAAAATGCAGGCTGCAGCCACCACCGGCCCGAACAAAGCGCCTCGTCCAACTTCATCCACACCCGCAATTACTAGAGTGTTCGAGGGAGAGGGGGAAAGGGGAAGATGGAAAGATGGGAAGAGAGTAAAAATTTCTACTTCTTCCTTCTTCCCTCTTCCCTCTGACTTCTTCCTTCTTCCCTCTGACTTCATATCACTCATCCACAACGGCTGATGAGCGGCGGCGTCGGCGGCGGTTGATAGCAGGCTCCTCGGGTTCGCTTGATTCGATCGGCTCAGGGGATTCGATCGGCTCCTGGGATTTGATCGGCTCATAGGATTCGATCGGCTCAGGGGATTCGATCGGTTCATAGGATTCGATCGGCTCAGGGGATTTGATCGGCTCATAGGATTCGTCCATCACATCGCTGGGTTCCTCCATCCGATCAAAATCATCAGTTTCGTCGATCAAACTCTCGCCATAAATTTGGACATCATCATCATCATCATCATCATCCTCAGAAAAAACAGGCTCAACTACCGACCTTTCTGGATAATAATCCCGTTCCTCATCCTCAACATTCTGTGGAGGCGTCGTCGCTTCAAACTCAAATTCGAGCTGCTCGAAAGGCGGCTTGTTCGGGGCTGCTCCGGGGAGAGTCACCGAAACGATCGCATTCTTAGGATTTTTCACGCTGCGATCAGTAAGCACCAAAGGAGAAACCCCCATCAGAGCATAAACATCCTGCTCCTCCGCCGTCATTTCCACCGAAATCACCTCTGGAGGCTCCACCATCGGCTTCATCAACTCAGACTTAGCCGGACGCACACGCTCGAAATCCTCGCGCCTGCCAACAGTAGCCATATTCACCAGCCCAAAGCCCTCCGAAGCCGCCCGGATGCCGGGGGGTGCCAGATACTCAGAGCGCGTATCCGCGACGGGGGCGCTCGAAGTATTCGGCAGCCGCAACTTGCTACGTACCGGTTCCTCCTCCGCCGGGAGAGCAAAAGGCTCTTCGCCAATCCGGCGGCGGCGGCGGCGTCTAGTTCCGTTCCCCAAATCCTGATAGCTGGGATGGTTGAGCAAGTCCAAAGGCGATGCGTTGCTGCCGGTCTCAAAATCCAAACTTTCGCTTTGAGGTTCCCAAGCAGCCCTAGCAGGTTCGGGGGGGCGTTCTTCCCGCACCGGGGCAGAAGTTGCAGCCGCCACAGGCGTCAAGCTGCGACGTTCCAATCCTTCTGGCAAATTCAACAAAACGCGGTTCGATGTAGCAACAGTGCGATCGCCCGATTCCCGCACCGCTGCGGCGAAGTCTTCTTCTCCGGGCAAGTGCACCAGATGACCCAACCCGCTGCAAGTAGGACAACTGTGGCCGAACAACTCGTAAATATTTTGACCTTGGCGCTTGCGAGTCAGTTCTACCAGTCCCAATTCCGACAGTTGAGCGATTTGCGGCCGAGCTTTGTCAGCTTTGAGAGCTTTATTGAAATGTTCCAGCACCTGCAACTGATCGCGGCGGGATTCCATGTCAATAAAGTCAACAATAATCACCCCGGCAATATTGCGTAACCGCAGTTGTCTAGCAATTTCCGTGGCTGCTTCGCAATTTGTCCAGAGTACCGTTTCCCGAGCCGTCGCCGATCGAGTAAACGAGCCAGAGTTGACATCAATCACCGTCAGCGCCTCAGTCGGCTCGATAATCACATAACCACCCGAAGGCAAATCAACCCTTGGTCTGAGGGCTTCTCGAATCGCAGCGTTAACCCGGAAAAATTCTAAAATCGAGGCGCGCTCTCGGTGGTGGTCGATCAAAACTCCCGCAGGAAGTTTACCGCCGTTCCAGCTCATCAACTGCTGCTTCACCCGCTTAATTCCATTTTGCGAGTCCACCACAATCCGATTCACGTCACCGCTGAACATATCTCGCAGCACCCGCTGGATAAAATCGTCATCCCGGTTGAGCAGTGCCGGCGCCCGCGAAGTACCGCCTTCGAGTTGAACGGCTTCCCACTGTTTTTGGAGGACTTCCAAATCTTCCATGATCGCTTCTTCGGTCATCCCTTCAGCTTCAGTGCGTACCAGCAGCCCCATCCCGGCCGGTTTCACCAAAATAGCCAGGGCTCTGAGGCGGTTGCGCTCGGCTTCCGACTTGATCCGCCGCGAAAGATTGACTCCCCTGCCGTAGGGCATCAGTACCAAATAGCGGCCCGGCAGGGTAATGTTGCCTGTCAGCCGGGGGCCTTTGCTGCCCGTCGGTTCTTTCATTACCTGTACCACCACTTTCTGCTGGGGGGTCAGGAGTTCTGTAATTGCTCCTGCCGAGCGTTTAAGGCGCAGCGGGCCGAGGTCTGTGACGTGCATAAACCCGTTACGTTCTGGGTCGCCAATATTAACGAAGGCCGCATCTATCCCAGGGAGTACATTTTCAACAATTCCCAAGTAAATGTCACTGACTTGGTGGCTGCCTGTGGCTACCACAAGTTCTTGGATTTGATCTTCTGAAAAGACGGCAGCAATGCGATGCTGCTCTGCTATAACTATCTGCTTTGTCATTCAATTTCCTCAAAAAACTGGCAGCAAGTTAGAGACACTTACGCACTCATAGTGCCTCTGACTTAGACTGTAATTAGTAGTAGCTTGAAGAGTTATTAGCTGTGAGTTGGTGCAGGGTGGAAGGAAAGTTAACTGTTGACCGTTCACTGTTAACTGTTAACTGTTGACTGTTCACTGTTAACTGTTACAGATAAAGTAGTTAAACCCGCCCGTACAGAGTTATGAGTTATGCTCAGCAGATAAATCTGAGAGATAGAAAGAAGGAGGCTTTTATCGAGTTAGCAATATTGAGATTTGAGTTGAGAATTGCGAAATCAATACTCAAAATTCAACACTTACAACTCTTCCTTTGAACTCAGCGAATAAATTCATTGACACCGTACCAATTTCTTAACACACAACTTAACACTACGAACTGATAACTCCGCTTGCGTGGTGGTAGAGGGCTGGTTTTGAGCGAAAGTAGGTAGGAGTGAAAGCGCCTAGACTTTTGTTGAATTCTTGTGCGATCGCACTCAACATACCGCAGCTTGGCATTCGACTGCAACCTCCGCCCCTGCCAACCCTAAAACCTAGTCAGTCGATTTTAGATTTTAGATTTTAGATTTTAGATTTACTCCACAGATGAATCTGGGACATTTAACTAGAGTCTAAAATCTAAAATTTTTGGTTCTCCACGAATTAAGTCGGGGGCTTATCTCCGTTTGTTGACGGGTCAGTCGATTTTAGATTTTAAATTTTAGATTTTAGATTTACTCCACAGATAAATCTGGGACATTGAACTAGAGTCTAAAATCTAAAATTTTTGGTTCTCCACGAATTAAGTCGGGGGCTTATTTCCGTTTTTTGACGGGTCAGTCGATTTTAGATTTTAAATTTTAGATTTTAGGTTTTAGATTTACTCCACAAATGAATCTGGGAGATTGAACTAAAGTCTACAATCTAAAATTTTTGGTTCTTCACGACTTAAGTCGGGGGCTTATCTGCGCTTTTTGACGGGTCAGTCGATTTTAGATTTTAGGTTTTAGATTTTAGATTTACTCCACAGATGAATCTGGGAGCTGGAACTTTAATCTAAAATCTAAAATTTTTGGTTATCCACGACTTAAGTCGGGGGCTTATCTCCGTTTTTTGACCCGCCAAAAACATCTATTGTTGAATACCCGCTCTGCGGTTTGAACCGTGAGATTTTTGAATAAGCCGACCACCGACAACCAGTCGATCGATCGAAATTAATCGCTAAATTTGGTTCAGACCCCGCTCCAGCGGGTTTGGCGCTAGATTTAGCCCGTGAATGTACAACAAAAAGGCTTGAAGTCTTGAACAGAAGCAAATTGCACCCAGCCCGCGTTGCTGGTTGACGAGGGCGGCGAGCGACTAAAGCGCTCGAGCCGCCGCGGCTTCCATAACAAGCGATTATAGCGTGAAACGACACATCCCGATCGAGAGCCGAAGGTGAAATATTCCACCACGGCTTCCCTATTTTAACCATAACCCAGGATTAGCTGACTACGCTCAACCTGTAGAAGCTGAATTTCCTGCTGGCTGACTTGTTCGAGCATGAACACAATATGTTCTGGCTTTAGCAAGTTGCCATCGCTGCGACAACTGCCGGTAAAGCGCAAGACGGCTCTACCTTCGGATGTACCACTCCTAGCAGAGGTGCTGCTGTCTGGTTTCTGCTCTACAAGTTCTAGTTTGTGCAGCCGATCGCGCAAATTGACATCCTTCGTCTTTCCCGACTTAGTAGTATGCACCCGCCAAAAAGCCTCGGTTTCGACGATCGTCTTGACCCAAGCTTCCCAGTTGGCATCAGGAGCCACGGAGACAGGAGCAGAATTTTCATGGTCTAATTCGCCATTTTCTGTCAACGAACCCCCTAAAGCCACAGTAATTACGTACTCCGCTGCTTCTAACAACTGGTTAGCAGAAGGAGCCTTGAGATCGATCGACTCAACCTTGTAAATCGGAAGATTTTCCGGCAGCTTAGCGGCCAACTTTTCCCGAAAACTCTCAATATCTATCGACTCAGTGAGCTCAAAGTCGGCAATTTCCCCCGTGCTGGTAACACCCAGAGGCAGAGCATTTGCCAGAGAAATCCGAGGGTTCGGGTGAAACCCGCCGGTAAACGAAATCGGCAAATCGGCTCTGCGGACTACTCGATCAAACAATCGGATCAAATCCAAATGACCAACCAAAGCCATATCGCCCACCTTCCCGAACCAAACCCTAAAACGCTGTTTCCGCTCCGTATTCGGGACAAACTCCCCAGCAAACTCAGGAATTGGCAGCGCATCCACAACCACATTGTGTCCGAAATCGGTGCCGCAAACCCCGCAGCGCGAACATCCTTCAAAGGAACAGTCGGGAACCGTCGCTGCTTCTAAAGCCTTTTGCAAGTCTATTTTCAGCCAGTTTTTGTCGATTCCGGTATCTAAGTGATCCCAAGGCAGGGCCTGATCGAGAGAGAGGGGGAGAGTGGGGGAGGGGGAGAGGGGAAGAGTGGGGGAGGGGGAGAGGGGGAGATGGGGAGAATTGGGAAAATCTTCCGTGATTTCTCTTCCTTCTTCCTTCTTCCTTCTTCCTTCTTCCTTCTTTTCTTCCTTCTCAAAAAGATTCCACTCGCCACTTTCGACTTGGCGGTATTTCCAGGTAAGGCCCGATTCATCGATCGCCTGAGTCCAAGCTTTGTAAGCCTGATCCAAGCTTTCCCACCACGCATCCATACCCGCGCCAAGTTCCCAAGCGCGGCGGACTACAGCAGCCAAACGTCGATCGCCCCGTCCGACAAAATCCTCCATTGCCGAAATCCGCACATCAGTGTAATTCACCTTGACGCCCCGCATTCCCCGAAACTCTTCCTTCAGGAGTTTTTGCTTGCGGGAAAACTCAGCAGTAGAAACCGAGTGCCACTGAAAAGGAGTGTGAGGCTTAGGCGTAAAATTAGAAATTGTCAAGTTAAAAGTCAGTCCCCGCCTGCCATTGATCCTGCATTCCCTGTGCAGCCAGCGGACTGTTTCGGCGATGCCGAGAACATCAAAATCGGTTTCTCCGGGCAAACCGATCATAAAATACAGCTTGATTTTATCCCAGCCGCGATCGACCGCAGTTTTGACACCCCGAAGCAATTCTTCGTTTGTCAAACCTTTGTTAACGATGTCGCGCATCCGCTGAGTACCAGCTTCCGGGGCAAAAGTCAAACCGCCTTGTCGCGTACCGCCGAGAATGTCGGCAATATTATCGTCAAATCTGTCAACTCGCTGGCTGGGTAGAGACAGAGAAATATTTTTATCTTTCAGGCGATTTTTGATTTCCATCCCGACTGCTGGGAGTGCCAGATAGTCGGAACAACTCAGGGAAAGCAGGGAAAACTCGCTGTGCCCGGTGGCTTGCATTCCCTGTTCGATCGCCTCTACGACTTGCTGCGGTTCGACATCGCGCGCGGGGCGAGTCAGCATTCCCGGCTGACAGAAGCGACAGCCGCGGGTGCATCCCCGGCGGATTTCTACTGTCAGTCTGTCGTGTACTGTCTGGACGTAGGGAACCAGCCCGATCGAATAAGCTGGTATGGGAGTTGCCACGCGGCGCAGAATTCGTTCTGGAACTTGCGGGCGGTTGGGATGAACAGAACCGTCGGCCGCCATATCGTAGAATTGCGGGACGTATACACCTGGAATTTGCGCTAAATCCAGCAGCAATGCTTCTCGGCTCAAATTATTTGTTTTGCCTTCTGCCAAAATCAAGCCAATTTCTGGCAGCAATTCTTCTCCATCTCCCAAAGCGATGAAGTCAAAAAAGTCCGCGTAGGGTTCGGGGTTGGAAGTTGCCGTTTGCCCGCCAGCGAAAATCAGCGGCCTTTGACCGTTTTGGGGATTGGTCGCTCTTTCTTGCCAAGTTAGGGGAATGCCGGCTAAATCCAGCATTTCCAGAATGTTTGTTGCTCCTAGTTCGTAGCTGAGGCTGAAGCCCAGAATATCAAATTCTGTGAGCGATCGCCTTGATTCTACGGCAAACAGGGGAGTTTTGGTCGATCGCAGTTTTGCTGCCAAGTCGGGGGCGGGCAAATAAGCCCGATCGCACAACTGCCTCGGCACAGCGTTCAAAATGTTGTAAAGGATGATGTGCCCCAGATTGGAAGCACCAACTTCATAAACTTCTGGGTAAGTGAGAACCCAGCGCACAGACGCCGCGTCCCAAGGCTTGTGCGTAGCCCCCAATTCGTTTCCCAGATAACGAGCAGGCTGATTAATGTCTGCTGTAAGTAATTCTTCGACTTTTACTGCCACGGCTCGACTCGCTAAATATTTGCGACTCTTAAGCAGCCTACCTTAAAATCTGCCAACACGCCAACGACAGTCGTCTGTCTTTTCGGCTATTTAACCGAATTTGCTGTGTTTTGTTGCCTATTCTCGTCGATGAGGAGGCTATATCAGTGTTGTTTCACGCAGGAGTTTTCGGCTTCAAAGCTATCGACATTTTCAAATATCTCAAAAACTCGATCGAGTTGGCTGAGTTCCAGAATCATCTTAATCCCAGGGGATACCGAGCACAGACTAAACCTGCGCCCCTTGTTTTTCGCCTGCTTGAGGCCCGAAACCAATGCCATCAAACCTGCACTGTCTATAAATTTTACTTCGGCCAAATCTACGAGTACCGCTACAACCCCGGGGGCTGCAATTGCTGTCATTAGTTGCCGTCCGAATTCTCCGCAGGTGGCTGCATTCAGGTAGTCTAGGGGTCGAATCACCGTAATTGGTTTATGGGCAAGAAGTGTCTGCATATGTCAAACCTATGATTGCTACGTATTTTCAACTACTGCGCTGGACGGATGTAAGCCTAAACCTACTTGATTACTCTGAGCCTAACTTAATCTGAGGCAAACTTACCAGTTGTTGTCAGTAGTTTTACTGAATCTTTATTTATTGACTCTTTTTTATGAAGTTTTGCGTAAGATTTGGGGACGAAACGTAAGCTACTATACTATTTTTTATTTAGGCCGCCAGGTTTAGTCTTGGTAACTCTAAAAATTGCGATCAACTTTGCCCTAGCTGTTAGATGAAACTGAACAATGTAATTTAAATCACTTGTTAGTTCTGATCTAGATCACCTGTTTGATCGACACTTCAGAGGAAAATTAAACTGTACGGAGTTCTCCGACTTACTATGCAAGCAACTCATGCTATTCGTCAACTTGTAGAAAAAGCCCTCTACATTAAGCAGTTGACGCCTGACATTGAAAACGAAATCAACTACGAGCTCACCCGTTTGGGGTACATCTCGGATATTGATTATGAGGCTTTAGAGTTATTAATGGATGAAATGGATGCCGGCCGGGTGCAATTGGTATCTAGCCGTCGATAGTCGGAACCGGGCGCCCAGTCCACATCCAAGAACGAAAAAATCCTTGCACGGCGGGCAATAGAGGAGTGTTAGAAGCATTTACGCCGGCTGAATATTTTTCTCATGAAGCATCTGGTTGCTAAACTTGATATGTGAGGAAATAGTGTGAGGGGCGATCGTCCCTGCACTTGTGATCAAAAGCTAAAAACTTTGACTTTAATTAAATTTATAACTTTTGGGGTATGACAAATTAGGTTAATTGTAACTAAGAGTCATGCTTAATGAAGCAGCTAATTCCTGAACTTGATATTTTAGCAGAGACTGTTAAGGGCGATCGTCCCTGAACCTCATACAATTTTAGATTTTAGATTTTAGATTTTAGATTTTAGATTTTAGAAGTGCGACTACTGATGATTATCAGGGTTGGGAAATTGTCTACAGTTGCATTCCTTTGAGAAACTGCTATCAGTATCAAAAAATACACACTGTGAGCTAAATTAAATTTATAACTTTTGGGACTTGACAAATTAGCTTTAAGTCTAATTCATACTAAAAAAAGTTTTTCGGCAGGATTAGGACTAAGGGCAACTCTCACAAATAAAGCTTAAATTTTAAGTATGTATAGCAATCCTCGTATCATTTGTGTAATTCTTGTAGGGGCAAAACCCACGCCCGGTTGCCCCCATGAGGCCGGGGTAGGCACTCTTAGCACTACCCCTACATCTTTTTACGACTCCTGCAAAGATTGCTATAGTGCCAGTTGGCCTTAGTCCTAAGAAGTCTTATCCGATCGCTCGAATGCAACAAAATTGGTTTGTAATTAGGAAATCAGTCCTCAAAGTTTGCAAACGCACTCAATCTAAAATCTAACCTCTAAAATCTTTGAGCGCGCCGCCAAACTTGCCACCACCGCCACCAACTCAGCAGGCTCGATCGGCTTGGGCACGTAAATTTGAAAACCTTGCTGCAGTGCCCGTATCCGTTCCTCTACCCTACCAACCGCCGTGAACGCCAACGCCGGAATTTCCCTGTCCACCATCCGCGATCGCACTTGCCGCAGCAAAGCCTCTCCATCAGGGGCCTGCATCTCAATATCGATCGCCAACACATCCGGATTCAGCCTTTCAATCGCCTCCAGGGCGCCCCTTCCAGAGCTAGCAGTCTCCACCTGAGCTCCGCAATCTTCTAGCACTGTACAGGCAAAATCCAGGGAATCGGCGTCGAGATCGATCACCAACACCCGTACTCCAGAAAGATTGCTGCTGACAAAAGAGTCCTTTACACGGGCTCGCGCCTTGCTTTGAGGAATCGCCCACTCCCCGAGTCCAGCAACAGACAATCCGCTGTCGCAATGAAGCTGTTGAATTGGCAATTTCACTAAAAACCTCGATCCTTTTCCCTTCCCTGCCGATTCGGCTTGCACCGTCCCCCCGTGCATTTCCACAAAATGCCGCACTAGAGCCAAACCCAAACCCAATCCGTTGTACGATCGCCTTGTAGAGCTGTCAGCTTGGCTGAACCGCTCGAAAACGTGCGGCAAAAACTCTTCTGAAATCCCTTGTCCCGTGTCACTAACCTCAATTTCGACACTAGCGGGCGACAAATTTTTACAGCAAGCGGATTCCTCACGGGCAAAAGTCCTCTCCATCTTTCGCACCGCCACCCTCACCTGTCCGCCATCGGGAGTAAACTTAATCGCATTCGACAGTAAATTCCACGCTACCTGCTGCAAGCGACCGGAATCGGCAAAAATCCGCCCGGTAGTTGGATCGAAATCCGTCACAATTTCAATATTTTTGGCGGCAATCGCGGGCGCAAGAGTATCGATCGCAGCCTCAACAGTTGAAATCACATCCACCCACCGCAAATTCAGCGACAGTTTCCCGGTAATAATCTGCGACACATCCAGCAAATCCTCGATCAGAGTTGCCAGCGAACGTGTATTGCGGTCGATCGTTTCCAAAGCCCGAACAGTCGTTTTTTCGTCAAACTTGCGGTTTCGCAGCAGTTGCGCCCATCCCAGCATCGCATTCAGCGGCGTCCGCAATTCGTGGGACAAAGTTCCTAGAAACTCGTCTTTAATCCGGTTCGCCCGCGCCAATTCCTGGGCTCGAGCGTGCAGTTCTCTTTCCAACTGCTTGCCAACCGTCAAGTCGAGAATAAAAGCCACAGATTCTTGTCGCTTTTGGGCTAGCAAAACATATCCGATCAACACCGGAATCCGGCTGCCGTCTCTCCTCCAGAATTCCTTTTCGTAGGGAGTGCAAGCCCCCGTTGCTTGTGCCTCTGCCATCCCCTTCTTGTCGAGAGACTGGTACTCCGGCGGCGTAATGTCAATCGAGTTTAATTCCCCGCGCTGCAACTGTTCCCGCGTGTAACCAACTATCCGCAAAAATTCATCGTTGGCCTCAACGATACCGCCGTTAACATCCCCGAAGATAATTCCTATCAAGTTAGCTTCGGCTAACATTCTCAGCTTTTCTTCGCTAGCTTGGAGTGCAGCTTCTGTTTGCTTGCGCTCGGTAACGTCTTGGATGTAACCCGACAAACCAGAATCGGAAGGATAAAAACGCATCTTCAACCACTTGTTCCATAACGGTACGAATTCTTCATACTCGATAGTCACCTTTTCTGCTAATGCTTTGGTCGCCATTTTGTAAAACTGTAAATCGACCGCCCAGGGAAATATATCCCAAATTTTTTTACCAATCAGTTCAGCTTTTGGTCGGCCTAACAGCTCAATAGCTTGGTGGTTGACATAGGTATAGTTCCAATTTAAATCAACAGCGATAAAAGCATCGGTAATGCTTTCGAGAATGTTAGTAATTTTATCGTTTGCCGATTGCAGTGCTTTAGCAGTTTCTTCTGCTTGTAACCTCGCTGCTTGTTCGCGGGACAAAGCGGCAGCGCGTTCTTGTTCGGCCAATTTTCGATCGCTAATATCGATGTAAGAACCGATGTAACCTGCAAAAGTGCGATCGGGCCTGTACCGGGGTACGCCTGTACCCAAAACCCAGCGGTATTCCCCGTCATAGCGTCTCAGGCGGCATTCGACCCGGTACTCGCTGCCAGCGTCGAAGGCTTTTTGGTAAATATCCAGACATTCTGGTAAGTCATCTGGGTGCAAGTTTTCCATCCAACCCGTGCCCATTTCTTGCGCCAAAGTTCTACCGGTAAACTCCAGCCAAACTTTGTTAAAGTAATCGCCAAGTTGGTCAGTATCCGACATCCAAATCATTACCGGCGCGGTATCTGCCATGATCCGAAATCGAGCTTCGCTTTCCTGCTGCTGTGCTTCGGCTTGCTTGCGCTCGTTCCGTTCTTGAACTTCCCGCAGGGCCCGCTCAATCGACGGCACCAGGCGTATCAAACGGCGTTTGAGAACATAATCAGTAGCGCCGCTTTTCAAAGTTTCGATCGCCACTTCCTCACCCAAAGTAGCCGAAACAAAAATAAACGGCACTCCCGGACAAGTAGTGTGGGCGATTTCCAGTGCAGCTATCCCGTTAAAACAAGGCAGCATATAATCTGCCAAAATAATGTCAAAACGTTGTTTTTCCAGTGCCGTGGCAAAGTCTTCTCGAGTTTCCACACACACCAGAGAAAATTGGAGCCCGCCCTCCATTAGATATGCCTCAATCAGTTCGGCATCTAGGGGACTGTCTTCTACTAAGAGGATACTGAGCGTTTTCACAAAAATTCCTTTTACTTAAATATTAATTATCGGATACAAAATTTGATCGGGCTGCGGCTTTAAGTGAAGCCAAAAAAAATCTTGGGTTTTGAATGGCATAAAAAAATGTAAAAACCAATTGGTTTCATGAGTTGAGCATTCATATCTCAATCCTAACTTCTAATCAAGTCTATTGCTTCTTGCCGCGGGCTGAATCCCCGCTCTGACTTGATTGGCTAGTACGCTTGTTTTTCCTTAACTTTCGTCGGTTTTCCAGGAATCGGCACCGCTGGAGTCTTGCTTCTATGCAGCAGTTTAGCTATACCCTGTTGAACAAATAGTTTCGCGCTTCTGGCTAGAAACAACTAGCTATGTAGTAATTTATCTCGCTTGCTCCTAACTACTGCTACCTCGTTTGGCAGATTATTTTTTTTGTAGTGATGTCCGAGTTAATTCTATATTGCTTTGCCGCTCCTCTCAAACTCGAATTCGCTTCAATTCTGCCCTTATTTCCTGAATATCGAGCAATCGTGTCAAAAAAAGTCAAAGTTGCTGGTATGTCTGCTTTACTTTTTGCCGGATTTGCCTATTATGCAAGTGTTTTATGGTAGGCAACTGTTGGCTTGTTTATCACAGTCGCCCACAAAAATCACTGCCATTGTAGTAACAAGCGGTCAGACTGCATCTATCCAAAGATATATTTTTGAGAAACACGGCACTCAACCTGCAGAGATTGCCCAGAATTCGGTAAAACTCATATATTGCACCATGTTCAAGAACAGGCTTTCGGGCCTGTTCCACAAAGAGTGAATTTGATTGTGGGATGGGCATCCTGCCCGTAGATAAAAAGCGTATGGGAAATGGTGCAAGATATAAGTAAAACGAAGTCCCACCCCGCCGAAAATCTGAGAAAGCTCGATCGACCCATTAATTTCCTATACAAATCACAGAAAATTTGATCTGGACTCGCTACACTTCGACTCCCAGGCGGTCTCTGACCGATCGGCTTATTGATTGAACCGACCCAAAGTGTCTTAAAATATACAATACGGTGAGCTGGTGCACAGCCCGCATATATTAAAACTAAGAGCCAACTTGCAATAATTCTTTAAAATAAAGGTACAGCACCGGCGATCCCTAACTCTTCCCCCTCAGAAAGGGTAGGGTTTAGCAGAATTGAAGACGATCGTCTATGGTGACTTCCAGTAAAGCCCGTGCAGTTGCTTTAGTCTCAGGTTTATTCAGGTTATTGGCAACCAGTTACGAGGAGATTTGACCCGCCGTGCTCCAACGCATCAAACAAGACTTAAAAAACGACCTGATCGCAGGACTATTGGTAGTGATACCCTTAGCTACCACCATCTGGCTGACAATTACCGTCGCCAGTTGGGTGATCAATTTTCTGACCAAAATTCCCAAGCAGATCAACCCTTTTGACGGACTTCACCCGATTTTGGTGAATCTGCTAAATCTTTTAGTAGGGCTGGCTGTACCCCTGCTGAGCATCTTAGTCATCGGTTTAATGGCCCGCAACATTTTCGGCAAGTGGCTGCTAGACTTTGGCGAACGGGTGTTGCAGGCAATTCCCCTAGCTGGTTCAGTTTACAAAACCCTCAAACAACTGCTGGGAACCCTCCTCAAATCAAACGACAAATTTCGCCGCGTGGTGTTGGTGGAATATCCCCGGCGGGGAATATGGACTTTAGCATTTGTGACCGGTACGATCGAGAGTAACGATATCCCGCCTCACCTTTCCGGTGAAACCCCGATCGGCATTTTCATCCCCACCACTCCCAACCCCACTACCGGATGGTACGCTATAGTCCCGGAGGCAGATTTAGTTAATTTGTCAATGTCGATCGAAGATGCCTTTAAAGTCATCATCTCTGGGGGCATCGTCAACCCCAACAACTCAATTGCAGTAACCCCGGAAAAAATCAAGGGCAAAACACTCGAACCCTTGGTATCCGAATCAAGATACCAGGCTGTCCCAGTCGAAGAAGATTGAACCAGGACATCGGCGTTGCTGAATAACGGTATAATTTCCGGCAGATCCCCGACTTCTGAATCAAATTCAAAAACATGAAAATCAGAGTGGTAAGAAAGCAGTCGGGGATCTGGTTTGTTTTTCCTACTTCCGATCGGCAATACCAAGATATCAATCTCTAGATTCAGGTTTAGCGAGTTTGAAAGTGAACTTTCTCCATCAAAGATCATATTTGTCCAAAACCTGCCCAGAAACAATCATGACTGAGGGCGGGTTTTTTGCGAGTTTTTCTGGTGAACTACCACACATCAACTGCCACGCAGTATGATCTGGGCTTCCCAATTCAAGGGCAACCGCCAAGGACAGCAGTAGACTTTCGCCCATACTGTTTTGGTCTTACATTGCCTCCAAGGGCAGTAACGCTGGTTCCCAACGCCAATATCCGTAAGCCTTCGTTTCTAATGTTGATAGCCGCATTGATGTCTCTAAGTAGGTCGGCGCAAAAAAACCGAACTATGTTAAGATAAGTAAACAAAAAGAATATATCTACTGAGGTAACTCAA